>JAISVE010000044.1 GCA_031271725.1 Bacteroidales bacterium | reverse complement strand
TAATAAAAACAGTTTGCAGGATCACCTGAAAGGTCTTTTAAGAGAGGGTTGTCTTTATTTACAAAAAGTTTGCCTTTAACTTTCTCAACTGCCCTGTATAATGCGCCCTTTGTCTCTATAATTTTTTCATAAGTGCCGAAACCCTCAAGGTGAGCATTGCCTATGTTGGTAATAAGTCCGTAAGTGGGGATAGTTATCTTGCAAAGTTCGGCAATTTCATCGGGATGGCTTGCTCCCATCTCTATTATTGCTATCTCGGCGTCCTCAGGCATGGAAAGCAGGGTTAGCGGAACTCCCACATGATTATTCAGATTACCTTTTGTGGCATATACTCTGTAACGCTTGGAAAGCACCGAACTTATAAGCTCTTTTGTAGTTGTTTTTCCGTTCGTTCCAGTAATACCTATAACCGGTATCAACATTTCCATTCTATATCTTGCCGCTAATTGCTGCATTGTCTTGAGAACATTCTGAACTACAATATATTTGTCGTTTTTAGCAACCTTTTTGTCATCAACAACAGCATACGCAGCACCTGCTTCAAGTGCTTTCTGAGCAAACTTATTGCCATTGAAATTTTTGCCTTTAAGCGCAAAAAAGAGAGTATCTGTTACATCCTCTCTGGTATCGGTAGATACTTTTTTATACTTTTTGAAAAGAGTATATAAACTATTTATATTTTCTGCCTGCATATATCATTTAATGAGTTGCAAAATGAGGTATAAAGTGAGCAACTGCAAATTTAACTAAAATAAAAACACTTTTGGGGGATTTTACTATCTTTGTTAAACGCTTTTATTATGTTTTTAGAAAACGTCCAAAATCGAGGATTTATCGAAGTTATTTGTGGATCAATGTTTTCCGGCAAAACCGAAGAACTTATCCGCCGCTTGAAAAGAGCTAAAATCGCCAATCAGAAGGTAGAAATTTTTAAGCCTTGCATTGATATACGCTATTCCGAAGAGGAAGTTGTTTCGCACGACTCCCATAGCATTCACTCCACTCCGGTTGAAAGCTCGGGAAGTATTTTACTTTTGGCGCAAGATGTTGAAGTTGTGGGAATTGACGAAGTTCAATTCTTTGACACAGGCATTGTAGAAGTATGCAACACTCTTGCTAATAACGGAATAAGGGTGATTGTTGCGGGTTTGGATATGGACTATCTCGGCAAGCCTTTTGGTCCGCTGCCTGCCATACTCGCTATTGCCGAATACATCACAAAAGTCCATGCAATTTGCGTAAAGTGCGGCAATCTGGCACATCACTCCCATCGTATTGCAGGAGGGGAAAAACTTGTAGAACTCGGCGAACTTGACTCTTACGAGCCACTGTGTCGAAAATGTTTTAATGAATTATAAGGCACGAATTACTAATTAAAAAAATATTATGCAGAACACACTTATCTCGCCCGAACTTATTGATCAGGCAATCTCCGAAAACGGCATCAAAAATGTCGGTACCGCATCTATCCGCGAAGTCAAGAAACTTATCAATGATATTGAGGATAAAAGCAAGGTAAAATTTATCAGAATGGAAATGGGTATTCCCGGACTGCCGGCTGTAAAAATAGGCGTTGACGCCGAAATTGAAGCATTACGCAACGGTATTGCCTCACTTTACCCGGAAGTTTATGGTGACGATGAACTGAAAAAAGAAATTTCACGCTTTGCTAAAAATTTTATCAATATAGATGTTTCACCAACTTCCTGTCTGCCAACAGTAGGCTCAATGCAGGGAAGTTTCGCATCTTTCCTTACCGTATCGCGTGCACAAAAAGGCAAAGACACTACCCTTTTTATTGATCCCGGATTTGCCGTACATAAACAGCAACATAAACTTTTACAAATACCTTTTGAATCCTTTGATGTGTATTCACACAGGGGCGACAAGTTGCGCGAGAAACTCGAAAGTTATCTCTCAAAAGGTAATATTTCATCTATATTCTACTCCAACCCCAACAATCCGAGCTGGATTTGCTTTACAGATGAAGAACTCCGCACCATTGCAGAATTAGCTAACAAATATAATGTTATTGTAATGGAAGATTTGGCATATCTCGGCATGGATTTTCGGGTTGATATAGGAACACCGGGTGTGCCGCCATATCAAGCAACAGTAGCGCATTATACAGATAACTACATTCTTTTTATTTCAAGTTCAAAAGCCTTTAGCTACGCCGGACAACGCATGGGAATGATGGTTATTTCCGACAAACTTTTTAAGACAAAATTCCCCGACTTCACACGTTTCTATAATAATACCGAATTTGGCAAGGCAATGATTTATGAAACAATATATCCTCTGAGTTCAGGCACTGCACATTCGCCGCAGTTCGGGCTCAGGGCTATTTTGAAAGCCTGTAACGAGGGGCGGTACAATTTTGTGCATGAAACAAAAGTTTATGCACAAAAAGCGCACGAATTAAAGCGAATGTTCCTTGAAAACGGCTTCCACATAGTGTATGACAGGGATATGGACAAAGACATTGCAGACGGATTTTATTTCACTGTCGGCTATGGACAACTTTCAGGAAATGATCTGTTGCATAAACTGCTCTACTTCGGCATAAGCGCAATCTCTTTAAGCATTACCGGCAGCGAACGTCAAGGTATTAGAGTTTGCGTTTCCCTTATTCCTGTTGAGGATTTTCCCGAGTTGGAAAAGAGGTTGAAATCCTTTAACTCCGGTATGTCGGAAAATCATGTCGGAGAATAAATAAAGATTTAGTACCTTTGTTACTTATGACAATTAACGAAAAAGGCATAGAAAAAAGACGGTTGCGCGGCTCGCACGTTACAACCGTTTTTTCTATTTCATTAGTATTGCTCTTGCTTGGAGTTCAGGCAATAATGCTTTCTTATACTAAAAAAGTATCCGACTATGTAAAAGAACATATCGGCTTTACCGTTATAATTAAGGAATATACCCGCGAGCAGGATATAAAAGAACTGCAAAATATGATAGACCTTATGCCTTTTGTAAGTTCAACAGACTACATTACAAAAGATCAGGCGGCAAAGGAACTTCAAGCGGAATTGGGTGAGAATTTTATTGACTTCCTGGGCTACAATCCCCTGCTTCCGTCAATAGAAGTGCATTTCAAATCCGATTATCTGCATAACGACAGCATAGCAATCTTTGAAAAAGAAATTACACGTTTTCATCTCGTAAAAGAACTCTACTATCAAGAAGACCTTATTAGTTTTGTTAATGAGAATATAAAGAAAATAAGTTTATATCTTATGGCTTTTTGTGCAATCACTTTGCTGATAGCAATACTTTTAATAAATAACACAATGCGCCTGCTGATATATTCCAAACGCTTTAATATACGCACAATGCAGCTTGTGGGGGCGCGCTCGTCATTTATCCGCAGTCCTTTTATTTATACGGGATTGAAGCAAGGTATTGCGGGGGCTTTGCTTGCAATATTGTTATTGTTAATCGGACTTTGGTATCTCGGAAAACAGTTTCCCGCAATTGTTTCCTTTGATGATGTCTATATTATTTCAACGGTATTTTTATTTTTGATTTTTGTGGGGATGTTTTTCACAATGTTTTCAACATACATTTCGGTTACAAGATATATCAGAATGAGGTCGCATGATAAGATACATGTTGGGTAATGAATAATAAGCAAATTATACTGAACTTCGATCGGAGTCTTTTCTCTCCCTCAGTTGCAGTATAATTTTACTGCATTGGATAACATAAGTAATGGATAATATTTAAACTATGAATAAAACAGTAAAAAAAACAACGGCAGCAGCAGGCAAAGCACCTGTTAAACCGACAAGCGGCAGCGGAAAAAAAAGTTTCGACTTTGCATTTGAAAGAGAAAACTATATTTTAATGCTGATAGGGCTTGTTGTGCTTGCAATCGGCTATCTGCTTATGGTTGGCGGCGGCAGCGAAGACCCTGCTGTGTTCAACGAGGATATTTTTTCTTTCAGAAGAGTAGTTCTATCACCCATTGTTATTGTGGCAGGAATGTTGATTGAAGTTGTTGCCATAATGAAAAAGCCCAAACATAAGAAGAATGACGTGGCTTGAAGCCTTACTACTCGGCTTGCTGCAAGGCTTAACAGAATTTCTACCCGTAAGCAGCAGCGGACATATTGAGATAGGAAAGGCAATTTTCGGCATAGACACAAAAGACGACCTGCTCTTCACTGTTGTTGTACACGGCGCAACGGTATTAAGCACTATTATTGTTTTTTGGAAAGATATTGTTTCGCTTTTTGCCGGATTATTCAAATGGAAAATTACAGGCGATACAACAGCAAATTCTTTACGACCATTATCCCTTAACAGTAGTACTTCTTACATCTTAAAAATCCTTATCTCCTGCATTCCTGTTATTATTATCGGACTCTTCTTTAAGGATAAGGTTGAAGCACTTTTCGGCTCCGGGCTCACACTCGTAGGAATTATGCTGCTTATTACGGCACTGCTTCTCACCCTTGCACAATTTCTTGCAAGCGGAAAACACAACATAAGATA
Organism: Bacteroidales bacterium; assembly: GCA_031271725.1. Next base: position 1,086 of record JAISVE010000044.1, on the reverse strand, counting down.
CAAAGACGCCTTTATAATAGGACTTGCACAGGCAATTGCTGTGCTTCCGGGGCTTTCCCGCTCAGGTACCACCATTGCAACAGGGCTTTTAATCGGCAATAAACGAGAGGAAATTGCACGTTTCTCATTCCTTATGGTGCTTATCCCTATTATTGGTGAAAATATTTTAGAACTTTTCGGCGGTGAGTTTGCAGCATCCGGCATTGGTATTACACCGCTGTTGGTAGGCTTTATGGCTGCCTTTATTTCCGGATTGCTTGCCTGCAAGTTTATGATAAATATTGTTAAGAAAGGCAAACTTTTTTACTTTGCCATTTATTGCCTCGTGGTCGGAGTTTTGGTTCTGGTATTTTAACGTTTTTTTATAAAACAAGCGAAGGGTGCTATGCTGCTTTCCCGCGTACAGCAACGGAAATATTTACTTTGCTTCTGCTCAAGTTCCGCTTCCAAGTATTACTTTCTCTATTTTATTTTATAAACATACGAATTTTACAACTTATCTCAAAAGTTGCAACATATTGAAACTTTTTATATCTTTGCACTATGGTAAGAAAAATAGTTGCTTATGGCACATATTATAATGATTTTATAGAATCAGTATCAAAGGAAGTCAAAAAGAAAATACACTATATACTTGATTTGCTATCTACACAAGAAAAAGTCGATATTAAGTTTGTAAAATATATTAAAGACGGTATTTTTGAGATAAGGGTTCTTTCAGACGGCAACGCATTCAGGGTCTTTTTTATTTTTGACGAAGATAGAATTGTGGTATTGTTTAACGGCTTTCAGAAAAAATCGCAAAAAACGCCAAGTAAAGAAATAGAAAAAGCAATAAGAATAAAAAAGGAATATTATGAAAACAAAGAATAACAAAATTACTGACATTAGCGCAGAATTGGACACTCTATACGGCAAAGACGGCAGTGCTGAACGTGAGCAATTCCGCCGTGAAGCATACGCTTATTGTATGGGACAAGTTATAAAAGACGAGCGCAAAAATGAAAAAGTTACACAGGCAGAACTTGCCCAACGTATAGGCGTAAACAAGTCTTACATATCAAGAATTGAGAATGGTGACATAGA
>JAISVE010000032.1 GCA_031271725.1 Bacteroidales bacterium | reverse complement strand
TTTTTTCGTTGGGTTGCTCTTGGTTTTTTTAAGCCCGAAAGATAGTGATGTAATAATTTTTGATTTATTCCCGATATTCTTTCTAATGCAGCGCAACTAATTATTTTGTTGTAATATTTCAAGAAACTTTGTGTGTCGTATTGAAAAATAATTTTATATTCGCCTCGCAGTATTGTGGGCAATGCTTCAAAAGAACGCGATTTGACAAGTAGTTCCAATCCTTTTAGAGCGTTTTCTTTTGCTTCTGCCGGTGTGTTTCCTGCACCATAAACCCCTTCGCAATTTTCGGCGTAAGCGTCATAGTAGTCACCACTTCTTTCAATAATAATTTTTATTGTTTTCATATATTCATTTCTTTTATAATTTTCTTACGCAATCCTTCTCCGATTTCCTTTGCCCCATGAAATGGTACAGGTGGCGACAAAACTCCTTGCCTCTTATAAAAATAATGGCTTCCCTGTGAATGAGAAAATTGCCAACCGTTTTTTACAATAATTCTGTGAAGTTCCGAGTATTTCATTTCGTTCCATATTTCAAAGGTAACTATTTTTATACCTTTATGCAAATTAAACCAAAGTGTTCTTATATATAACGAACTCAAAACGGTTTTTACAACGAAAACAGCTCTTTTAAGAAAAAAAAGTTACAATTAGCAGATAGTCAAGAATGACTATTAGTTAAAATTTATTAAAACTTTGGACGGAAAATTCCGTAAGATATATCAATAGTTAAGAGCAAGCAAGCAAAAGAATGACGAATAAAAAGATTTGTTCGTCAGCAACACCTTATACATTTAGGCATTTCGGGTTTTCCTATATCTTTGCCGTTCAAACCTTCGTATTTTTTGCTTTTGTCGTACTTGATTCCAATTTTGTCAAGCAACGGCTCAACAGCAGTTTGATGTATTTGCAAGCCAATATCCCAAGGGTCATAGCCCATAACAAGGCTTGCCACCTCCTCGTATGTAAAAACCGGAATACCTTGCCCACGCCCACTTTCCCCGCCCCCGCCATAAGTCTTACCTTCGGTTTCTGCAATTACATACTGCCAGCGGTCAAGAAAGTATGGACAGCCCGGACAGTTGGTGATTATCATATCGGGTTGAAAAGGCTCCATTGATTCAAACTTTTTGTGAGTGTTGGCAAGCGAATAACCGCGATTTGCCTGAATTAAGTATTGGCGGAAACCAAAGCCGCAGCAATGCCTGCGCTCGGGGTAGTCAATTACTTCACCGCCCCATGCCTCTATCATTCCCGACAACACATAAGGATACTCGGCACCGCCTACTCCTTTGTGCGGAAACATTTTCGAGTAGTGGCAACCGATATGTTCCACTACTTTGAGAGGCTGTCCTGTTTGGTGGTTGATTAATTTATATTTTGCTTTTTCGGCAATTTCGTGTCGTAATTTGTAGATTATATCGCTCGCGTGCGCCAAATTTTGCGGTAGTTCAAACTCGCGTCCGGTTGCTTTTTTTAGATTTTCTCGCACTCTTGCCAACACTTCCGGAAAATGATGCCAGGTTTCTAAAATTTCGGAATATAATCCGAATGAGGTTATACAGGAGGCAGCATAATTTTTGTATCCTGCTTCGGTCATAAGCGCGAACTGCCGCGCGATAATAGTCATAACGGTTTCCTGCGGTACAACGTCAGAATGGTAGCCAATGCCGCCGCAAGTTGTGTGATGTTCGGTTTCATAAATATTTTTACCCAAGTCATCACGCAATATTTTCAAAAACATTTTTTCCGAAGCAGGAAAAAAATTCTGTCTGATGCAACTGCGAACATAGAAATAATCGTTGCTTGGGATTTCCTTTTGATAGTCGCGCCAAATCTGTTCTTTGCCTTCTTTTTTCATAGTTCAAAATTCTTCATTGTTTAAAAACTGAAAGGAAGTTCTAAAACTAAATATCCCCTTTAAAAGTTTTCACAATATAATCCCCCATCTCCAAACCCATTTCTTTCGCCTTTTGAGCAGAAAAATTTTCAATGTTTTCAAAGCGTTCAAAACCGCCCGTAACTTCAAAAATTCGCTTTAATTCGTCAAGTGATTCCTGTGGAATTTTGCGTAAAATACCTGTGCCGCGCCCGTCTAAATTTCCACCTAAACGTGCAAAAACATCATCCAAATTTTTATGTTCCCACTCCCAGACCGTACCTGCCTCAGGGTGTGCTTCTGGCATAAGGTCGCGAGCGTAAACACAATAACCGTATTTCAAAATATTTTCGCCTATGGCACGTTTGAGAGCAATCTGTTGCCGACCTTTTTTCGATTCCGTAAAGTAGCCCAAATCCTGCGACACCGCACGCAAAGCCATAACTATAAGACCGGCTGCATTATTGCGCGGACAGCGCGTAACGCAGGACATACACTCGCCACAATACCAGATTTGCTCACTGCGCAACAGTTTTTCTATTTCTTCCTCATTTCTACTCTGCACCAATACCACAATTCTACGAGGATCGTAATCATAAAACTCGGCAGCAGGGCAAATAGCAGTGCAGGTTCCGCAATTTATACAAGCATTCAGCCCTTCCTGAAAACGCAGGTCTTTTTTGAGTCTGTCTAATATTTTACCCATTTATCGATTCTTTAATTTTCCTGATTTATCTTCAAGCATGGGAACAAAAGCAAATTCTCCGTGTGTAGTTGTTTCATAACTGTTTTCACGTGTACGAACAACTTTGGTCATAATTTGTTCAATACCCTCTCCAAGGGGCACAACCATTATTCCACCGATTTTAAGTTGTAATTTAAGAGGCTCAGGTATAAAAGGGGCACCGCAAGTTATAATAATTTTGTCGAAAGGAGCCTGTGCAGGTAAGCCTTCATAACCGTCACCATAAAAAGTTTGTACGGAACTTCCCAAACTGCGCAATAGTAAGTGAGTTTTTTCAAAAAGCACCTTCTGTCTTTCTATGCTGAAAACCTTTGCGCCGAGCTTATGCAAAACCTGTGCCTGATAGCCGGAGCCGGTGCCTATTTCAAGAACTTTATCCCCTTGCTTAACTTCTAAAAGTGTACTTTGAATGGCAACTGTAGTGGGCTGGGAAATAGTTTGCCCTTCACCTATTGAAAACGCTTTATCGTGGTAGGCATATTTTTCAAAAATTGAGTCGATAAAATATTGGCGTGGCACATTCAGCATTGCTGAAAGCACCTTTTCGGAAGCAATGTTCTTGTTTCTTATTTCGCTTATGAGTTTTTCTCTTGCGCCCTGATGCTTAAAATTGTCTGTCATCCGGTAGTAACTAACATTATTTTGTGTAAACTATATGCAAAGTTATATAATATTACCTTATAAAATAAATTAACTTTGTATTTAATGAGCAGTATTATACCTATAAATCATATAAAGATAGCTGTTTTTGGCGTAAATACCTACGGAAAGAATTGTATAAAGCATATTCTCGGCAAGGCAAATTCCGAACTTGTCGGTTTTTACGAGCCGGACGAAGAACTTGCTTATTCTATAATGCAACTTTTTGATTTGAAGAGATATACTGATGCTGATGAGTTGTTGGAAGCGGCGGACGCAGTAATAATATCCTTGCCTGTAGAAAAAAGATATGAAACCGCAGCCTTATCTTTGAAAAAAGGAAAGCATATACTTGTAGAAAGTCCTGTATCTTTCAAGATTTCGGAAATAGAACATTTAATATCGCTTGCAAATGAGGCGCAGGTTGTTCATGTTACAAGTATCGGCGGAGTGTTATCTCTTACGGAAAGCCTTGCAAAAGGCGAAAATGAACTCGAAAACGAAAAAAATATTTTTATTGAATGTAAACGGTATATAGACGATAGCAAGGAAAATATTTTTGAAGTACTTGTGGAAGATTTACATTTGTTGTTGCAGATAACAAATTCAGGTATAAGGAAAATTTTTAGAAATAGTGTAGGACACAGTATCTCTGTTTATTTGGAATTTGAAAACGAAATGTCGGCACACTATTTGATAAGCGGAAACATTGACAGGAATATAGAAAAAATATTTTTATATACATCATCAGATAAAGTTATCACAATAAAAAAAGACAGCAAAACCATAATGGTAGAGAAAGATATTGAAACACTGCTGTCATCAATATCCGAAAATCAGGAACATTATCCTTTCTTTGAAAAAGATTTTGTTAGTATATTTGCTGCAAATAAAATTGCGGGGCTGCAAGCCGGACTTTAAGCCGGATTGTAAAAAAGCACGAATATTATGAATATATACGGAAGTCAGTGGCTGGAACTTATATTTAAGGGACGTAATAAATGGTACGGAGCCTATATTCTGCGAAAAGAAACAACGCAGAGGCATTTACTTGCGTTCTTTATTGTTTTTAATGCTGTGTTGATATTCTGCCTCACACTTTTTATAGATAGGGTAGTTCAGAAAAAACAGGATATGAATGATGAGCATATTGTTGTTGTAACTGAGTTCTCAGACCTGACTCTTGAAATTCCCGGACCTGAAGGCGGAAGCGGCGAAGTACTCGAAGTAGCCGTTAATGCAAAGCAAACGGCATCTAATGAAGAAGACGATTTTTCAACCGACAAGGTTTCAACTTTTGTACCCGATAAAGTACCTGTTATTGTTTCCGAAAAAGAAAGCGTAAAGCCTAAGGAAACTAAGGAAGACATAAACGAATTGGCACTTTATAAAGGCAGGAATAAGAAGAACGACAATCAACAGGAAGGCAATGCTTCCGTTGATAACGCAGGCGACCGTTCATTCGGAACGTTGGGCTCTACTAAAAGCAGCGGATATGGCAGCGGCTCAGGTACCGGAGTAGGTAGCGGCAGCGGTACAGGTACAGGCGGTACATCTTTCCAACTTGCAGGCAGGACAATTAAAAAACTTGCGCGCCCTTCTTATAATTCCAATGAGGATAACGTAAAAGTTGTTGTGAAAATTTGGGTTAATCGTGACGGCGAAGTGCTGCGTGCACAGCCCGGACAGCAGGGAACAACCACCATGGACGAAAATCTTTGGGAAACATCAAGGCGCGCAGCATTGCAATCAAAATTCTCACCTGACGAAAACGCCCAAGACATACAAATAGGCTTTATCACCTATACCTTTATGCGTAGTGCGTAAATAAATCAACCTGAATATGAAAAATACTCTACCCGTACTTTTGTTCTTTATGTTTTTAAATCCGTTAAATGCGCAGTTTACAAATCAAGAGGAAATAAAAAAGACAAATGCAGCAACGCAAAAAATACAGCAGGAATACGATGAGAAACGCAAACAAGACGAGGAAAGAGATAGAAATCTGTCCTTAAACGACATTCTTTCCTACTTGCAATCTAAGGATGCTAATGCTACAAGCATGGCTCTTACCACAAGGGGCTATACGATACGTTCCATGAACGAAGACCCAAGTTCACATCAACAGGAGGGATTTCCGCGTCTTCTACAAGTAATGTTTTGGGATAATGAGCAAAATTCATTCTATTGGTATTCTTATACCGGAGGGATTGACCAACCTGCAATTAGCTACAGGATAGGAGATAATATGCAACTCACAATGTTGCAGCAAGAACTTTTGGAAAAGGGATTTTCTGAGATTTCCGTGGATAATGCGCTTGTTAAAACAGCGGGCAATCACTATCAAAATGATCTTTACGAGGTGGTTTGCCGAATGAATAACGGAGTTGCGGAATTCTTTATTTTTTCCCGCCCTGCAATTGAAAAATTTAAGCAAAAGCAAGCGGAGCGCGCAGCGGCTAAGCAGGGTGCCACGAAAGGAGAAGTGAAGGTTATTACCGAGTAGCCACTCCGTATCTTTCGGCTAAATTAAAATTCAGGATTTGCCTGTCTTCAAACTATCCCAAATACATGTGCCTTGTTAATTGCATTTGGGCTTAAAGGACAAAATTCAGGCTATTTT
>JAISVE010000016.1 GCA_031271725.1 Bacteroidales bacterium | reverse complement strand
ATTTGCGGCATCGCAAAGTCAATGGTGAATTGTCCCGCAGAGTCGCTTGCAGTGCCTGTTTTGGTGTCGGGATAATAGATGCCTGCAAATGATATGGGGGTATTGGTTTCCTTATCCAGAATTTGGATTTTGGTATGGGATTTTTGTGTTGATTGAACGGGTTTAGTAGTTTGCGCTGCTTGCGTTACTTGAGCACTTGCAGCTGTTTGCGCTATTCCGATCATTTGTCCGGTAAAAACAATACCGGCAAGCAAAACTGTTTTCAGAATACCGCTGCATTTTTTACAATAGCCGGAAATATACGCAGCCGTAGAAACCGCCTTGTATCCTGACGGAAGTTTTTGCATGGCGACAGGCTGCTCCATGCAGGTAATTGTGTCGCAAGTTACACAATGAAAATGCGGATGATTATCGTTATGATGTCCTTCATTACAGTGGTTGCACAATGCGTAGTAAGTTCTTCCGTCATTATTGATTATCTTATGCACTTTACCGTCATCACAAAAGCCTTGCAGAATGCGGTAGATTGTTACTCTGTCTATTTTTTCAGGCAAGAGTTTTTCAATTTCTTCGTGGCAAAGAGCCGATTTCGAGTTTTCCAAAACAGCCATTACCAATTGTTTTGTTTTGGTGTTTCTCCTTGTTTGATTTTGTGGTTTGTCTTGTTGTTGATTGTGCTGCGGAGTTTTCTGCTTAGCCATATTGCAAAGAAGTATAAATTTGTTATTGCAACAAAGTTACAATAATCTTTTCATATTGCAACATTGTGGCAATAAAATTTTACTGCGTAATCAATTCTTTCAACTTCTCAACACTTAATATTTTTCCGTTATTTCCCTTTAGGGTGATAACTCCTTCATCAACCATTTCAGCAAGACTTCTGCACAATGACGGACGTGCAACACAAAAATATTCTGCCAGCACAGTTCTGTTTTTATCTAATGTAAAGTTTAGATTATTTCTTCTTTCCAATATATATTGCACTATTTTTCCTTTGAGAGTTTTTATGGAAAACATTTTTAACCGCTCCGATAAAAAATATACGCGATTTGAATTAAAGGTTATATAACCCTGCAAAAACGTTTCGTAGCGGGCAAACTGCTGCATTATCGTACTTTTTGAAATAAGCATTATCTCACAATTTTCCAAAGCCACAACATCCACCGGAAATTGGTTGTTTTCTGCAAACAGAAATGCCGGAGCCAAAGGCGATGGTGCGCTGATTGTTTCAATATTCAAAACCGTTCCCGATACCGAAAACATTTCGGCTTTAACACTTCCTTTCAATAAAATATACAGGTATTTCACAGCCTCTCCCTGAGCTGCAATTTGTCCGCCTTTTTTGAAACGTTTGATTGTAAATTTCAGTTCATTCAGAAAATTTTCTCTCTCATCGACAGGGATTTTTTTGAAGATTGGGCATAAGAAAAGATTGTTGATATTCATATTTTGTTTTATGTTTTAAGTGATTACTTTGTTTGCTATGCTTGCAGTATTTACAATGCTTGAAATGCTTACAGTAATCGTTATGCTCGCAGTGCTTGCATTACCGAAACAGTTTTTTTGGATCTAAAGGTACAACTTTTTTCAATAATGTAACAATTGTTACACTTTATTTCTTTCCCTCTCTATAATTTTGTACAAAATTTTTAAAAATAAAATTATGTTTTGTTATCAATGTCAAGAGGCAGCAGGCGGAAAAGGCTGCACTGTAAAAGGAGTTTGCGGAAAGCCAGAAGATTTGGCTAACCTGCAAGATGCACTAATCTATTTAATGACCGGAATGTCCGAACTATCTATTCGTTTACGCAAAAAAGGCGAAGAAATTCCGGAAGCAAAAGAAGTAAACAAGTTTATCACGGACGGACTTTTTATGACAATTACTAATGCTAATTTCGACAAACAGCGTTTTGTAAAAAAGATTGAAGAAGCGTTTTTGCTGCGCAATAAACTGAGAAATCGACTTCTTGAAATCAGTAACATCGGTGATGACGGTTGTTTAACTTGCAAAATTGAAACTCTCGCAGAATTGGAAGCAAAAGTGCAAAATTTCGGAGTTCTTTCTACGCAAGATGAAGATATGCGTTCATTGCGCCAAATGCTTGTTTACGGTGTAAAAGGAATGGCTGCATACACCGAACATGCAGCAAATTTGGGATTTGAAGATCCGGAATTGTATATCTTTATTCAAGAGGCTTTAGTTGCTTCAAGAAACAACAATCTTTCGATTAACAATCTTACGGATTGGGTGCTAAAATGCGGAAGCATGGGCGTTAAGGCAATGACCTTGCTGGATAAAGCGAATACATCAACATTCGGAAATCCTGAAATAACAAAAGTGAATATCGGTGTGCGTAATAATCCTGCTATTTTAATTTCGGGACATGATCTTTTGGATTTACAGGAATTATTAGAGCAGACGGAAGGAACGGGAGTAGATGTTTATACCCATTGCGAAATGCTTCCGGCGCATTATTATCCTGCATTTAAAAAGTACAAACATTTTGTTGGAAATTATGGAAACGCTTGGTGGAAGCAGCATGAAGAGTTTGAACATTTCAACGGCGTTATTCTTTTTACAACAAACTGTATTGTTCCGCCGCGCGCTGATTCTACGTATGCAAGCCGTGTTTATACAACAGGCTCTGCGGGATTTGCGGATTCTGCAAGGGAGGCGGGCTTTCCGCATATTGCCGACCGCACTAACGGAAAGCAAAAAGATTTCTCAGCAATTATTGAACATGCAAAAAAATGCAAAGCACCTGCTGAAATTGAAAGTGGGGAGATAGTCGGCGGATTTGCACACGCGCAAGTTTTTGCTTTGGCAGATAAAATTGTTGATGCCGTAAAGTCGGGTGCAATACGCAAATTCTTTGTTATGGCGGGCTGTGACGGACGTATGAAAAGTAGAGACTACTATACGCAATTTGCACAAAAACTTCCGAAAGATACGGTTATTCTTACCGCAGGTTGCGCAAAATATCGTTACAACAAATTGCCTTTAGGAGACATCGGCGGAATTCCGAGAGTGCTGGATGCCGGGCAATGTAACGACAGTTATTCGCTTGTGGTTATTGCTTTGAAGTTAAAGGAAATTTTCAACCTCAATGATGTAAACGATTTGCCGATTGTATATAATATTTCGTGGTATGAGCAGAAGGCTGTAATTGTGCTGCTGGCGTTGCTGTCATTGGGTGTTAAGAATATTCATTTAGGTCCGACTTTGCCTGCATTCCTGTCTCCCAATGTTGCAAAAATACTTGTAGAAACATTCGGAATTGCGGGGATAGGAAATGTGGATGATGACTTGCAATTGTTTTTGGAGAATTAGTGGTTAATATTTCGTGATGTTCTTTCGAGTGTCGGCTCTGTTGTTTTATTCACAGTAGTTTCTACGAGGGGCGTAAGCGATGGAGCCGGCATACTTTTGGCTCACGATGTTTTAAGGCAGAACTTTTGGCTGTTTAATCGAACGTTGTGATACCGTAGCGGAAAGCCAAAAGATACAGGCGAGAGCGCGACCGCTGCGAACGCGCTTTCTTGCGGAAGCAGCGGATACGCCATAATTTATCAAGCTACATTTTTGCGATGTTGCATAATAAAATCGTAGGCGTCTTTTACGGCGATGAATTTTTCCGTGCTTGCTTTTTTGATGTCTTCACCAAGGTTGTTTAGTTTGTCGGGGTGATACTTTAACGCCATTTTTCTATATGCTTTTTTTACTTCTTCATCGCTTGCAGACGGAGTTATTTCAAGAATTTTGTAAGAGTTCTCAAGTGTTTGTCTTGATGAGGACCTGCCCGCGCCCGCAGAGTTGTAGCTGTTTCTGCCGTAGCTGCCGCCGTAACCGCTATTGAGGTATATCGCTTTTAAGGAAATTATGTCTGCCTCTCTTAAACCGATTAAGCGGGCAATGCTTTCAATTATGCGTATTTCTTGTTGAACAATTTCGTTGTCGGCTTTTGCGATAAGAAAAAGTTCGTGGACAAGTTCGAGTTTTGATGCGTAGTTCATGTTTGCCCTTATTTGCAGGGCAACTTCTGTGTGGTTTATATTTTT
>JAISVE010000127.1 GCA_031271725.1 Bacteroidales bacterium | reverse complement strand
TCTCTTGGCAGCGGTTTGTACTTGTTGCGGGCTGTTGATGCCAATGGTAATATTTCCACCGAACGTGTTGTTGTAAAATAACATTGTTCCTATAATACTCACAAATCAAAAACGCCCGTTAAGATTAGCGGGCGTTTTTATTATAAAAATTGATAACTTTGGACTTTAATATAAAAATTATACAATTATGGAAGACACACAAACAGGAGTCATCATCCTCTACACAATTCTGGGCTTTCTCGCCCTTATTCTTTTCTTTTCATCACTCTTTATTGTTAAGCAGCAAGAAGCAGCAGTAATAGAACGTTTCGGAAAACTTAATGCAATTCGTCACGCGGGGCTGCACATTAAAATACCCATTATAGACCGCGTTGTGCGCCGTTTAAGTTTGCGTATAAATCAGTTGGATGTAATGGTTGAAACCAAAACACTTGACAACGTTTTTATAAAAATGAAAGTATCGGTGCAATACTGTGTGATAAGAGATAAAGTTGCAGACGCTTTTTATCGTTTGGCATCACCCAGCGGGCAAATCACCTCTTATGTATTTGATGTTGTACGTGCAGAAGTGCCGAAACTTAAATTAGACGATGTTTTTGTACGCAAGGACGACATTGCAGTTGCAGTTAAGCAGGAGTTACAGGAAGCAATGGAAAACTACGGTTACGACATCGTAAAAGCACTTGTTACCGACATTGATCCTGACGAACAGGTAAAGCATGCAATGAATCGTATTAACGCAGCGGAACGTGAAAGGACTGCTGCCGAATATGAATCGGAAGCGCAGCGCATACGCATTGTTGCCGTGGCAAAAGCGGAGGCGGAAAGTAAAAAACTGCAAGGGCAGGGTATCGCCAACCAGCGCAGGGAAATTGCTGCGGGATTGAAAGAATCGGTAGAAATGTTGAACGGCGTTAATATCAACTCGCAAGAGGCATCTGCATTGCTCGTTGTTACGCAGCACTATGATACACTGCAAACGGTGGGCGCAAATAACAAGTCAAGTTTGGTGCTGTTGCCCAACACTCCAACAGCTGCAAGCAATATGATAAGCGATCTTGTTGCGGCGATGACGGTGGCGAGCGAAGTAGGCAATAAAAACTCCTAAAAATAATGATATGACAATATTAGGGATAATCGGTGGGCTCGGAATGCCCGAATTGCTTTTAATAGCACTTGTGCTTTTGCTCTTTTTCGGCGGAAGAAAAATTCCGGAACTTATGCGCGGAATTGGTAAAGGCGTAAAAAGTTTTAAGGACGGCATGAATGGCATTACAGACAATACTGCCGCATCTGCAGACGACAAAAAAGAAACCAAAGACGACTCGAAATAAGTGGCTGACTCAAGTTTTTGGGGGCATTTGGATGATTTTAGAAAAACACTGTGGCGTATATCCATAGTTGTTTTTGCGGTGATGGTTGTTGCCTTCTCTTTTAAGACCACACTTTTCGACATTCTTTTAGCACCACATAAAAGCGACTTTATTATTTACAGGGCTTTTTGTTTACTTGCGGAAAGCACCGGAATTTCTTCGCTTTGCCCTCCCGATTTTAGTGTTGAGTTGATAAATGTACAGCTCACATCGCCTTTTCTTATCCACATAAGTGCTTCATTTTATATGGCACTGCTTGTAACATTTCCCTTTATTGTTTTTATGCTGTTTCGTTTTGTTTCTCCTGCGTTGCGAAGCAATGAGAAAAAATATTCTTTCTATGTATTATTTTTTTCTTGCCTGTGTTTTTATACGGGAGTGCTGCTGAATTATTTTTTAATATTTCCATTGTCATTTCGATTTTTGGCAACCTATCAAGTTAGCGAAAGCGTTGTAAATACTATAACGCTTTCATCATATATGAGTACCTTAACAATGCTTTCATTGATGATGGGAGCAGTGTTTGAAATACCTGTTGTGGCGTGGTTTCTTGCAAAAATCGGAATATTAAAGGCAGCATTTCTAACAAAAAACAGAAAATACGCCGTATTAATATTGTTGGTTTTAGCGGCATTTATAACGCCGACAAGCGACATCTTCACACTACTGTTGGTATTTACTCCGATATACCTGCTCTATGAATTAAGCGTGATAATAGTGAAAAGGGCAGGAAAGAAACCGGAAACGAAGCCCGTTGCTCTTGTAGAAAGAGCGTGAAATTTGAAGAATTTAGAAATTTCACTACTTGCCCCAGAATAGTTTATCGCGTAGCGTCTCAAAAAACTCCTTCCCCTTTGGCTTCATAGTAACAAAAGAAAACCCGGCACGTCTAATACAGATATTCGCAGCGGCATCAATAGAGTAATTGCGGGAGTCAAGCGTAAGTTTGCAAACACTCGGACAAACGGCATTGATAACAGAATCTCCTCTTAAAACTATAGGGCGTACAGTTAAAGTATGCGATGCAACAGGCGTAATAACAATATTGTCGGCTTGCGGTGTAAGTATCGGACCGCCGCAACTCATAGAATATGCAGTAGAGCCGGTAGGCGTAGCAAAAATTACGCCATCACCCGAATAAATATTCAAAAGTAGATTATCAACAAAAACCTCTACCGACACTGTTGAAGTGTTCTCATCACGCAAAATTGCTGCCTCATTCAAGGCAAACAAAGGCTGTTCAAAACTCGAACAGGAGATCTCCAACACCTGCCGTTTTTCGTAATCAAACGCACCCTCAATAAGTAATGATGCAAGGCGTGGAATATCATCTTTCCCTACGCCGGTGAGAAAACCAAGCCGTCCGAGATTTAAGCCGAGTACGGGAACTTCGCTATCACCGACAACAGGCAAAGTATTGAGAAGCGTACCGTCACCGCCAAGGGAAAGTAGAATATCGGCACTGTGTACGTCATCAACAATATCTATCCTGCCTTGCGAACAGGAACAAAGGGATGCAGTGATTTCCTTTCGCATTCTTTCTCCGTAAATAGCAACTTTGATCATTATTTCGATTTTAAGGTGTTAA
>JAISVE010000126.1 GCA_031271725.1 Bacteroidales bacterium | reverse complement strand
AAGTTATAGAAAAAATGTTTGCAGCACTGCCGATGTTTCAACGCATCGGCGCAGCGGCATATAAAGCAGACCTCTCCAACATAACGCAACTTGCAGCCACACTCGGCAACCCGCAAAACAAATTCAAAAGCATTCACGTTGCAGGCACAAACGGCAAGGGCTCCACATCTCACCTGCTCGCCTCAGTATTACAGGCAGCAGGCTACAAAACAGGACTCTTCACCTCACCGCACTTAAAAGACTTTAGAGAACGCATACGCATAAATGGAGAAATGATACCACAAAACGAGGTAATAAATTTCTACAATAATATTATGTGGGGGAAGTGTCCCCCTGAGGAAAAGCCCGCAAAAATGCCTGAGCGGTCTTTTCCTACCCCCTCTACGGGGGCTGCCGCCCCCGTAACGCCCCCGCTCCAACCGTCATTCTTTGAAATGACAACCGCTCTCGCTTTCTATTATTTTGCCCATGAAAAAGTTGATATTGCCGTAATAGAAGTAGGAATGGGTGGACGTTTGGACAGTACAAATATTATTACGCCCGAACTTTCGGTAATAACAAATATATCGCTCGACCACACACAGTTTTTAGGCGACACACTTGAAAAAATTGCAATAGAAAAGGCAGGAATAATAAAACAAAATATTCCTGTTGTTATAAGCGAAACACAGGTAGAAACAGAACAGATATTTAAGAATGAAGCGGCAGGAAAAAATGCAGAAATTTATTTTGCCGACCAAATGCCTGAAACTCCGCCACCCGCAAGCGATTTGCCTTTAACCACCTATCAACAAAAAAATTTCAAAGGCGTATTACGCGCTCTTAACGTACTGCAACAACACGGCTGGAACATAACAGAACAGGCAGTCAAAGATGGCTTTTCAAACGTATGCAAAAACACAGGACTGCAAGGTCGCTGGCAGCAGTTAGGAATAGAGCCTCTTATTATTGCAGACACAGGACACAATGAAAGCGGTGTGCGTGATGTGTTGCAACAAATTGAAAAAACGCCTCACGAAAACTTGCATATAGTATGGGGAATGGTTGGCGACAAAGACATAGAACATATACTTGACCTGCTGCCGAAAACAGCAACATATTACTTCTGTTGCCCGCCTCTGCCTCGCGGACTAAACGAAAACGAATTGCAAAAAAAAGCAGCAGAAAAAGGACTTCAAGGCAAAGCATACAACAGCGTACAACAAGCACTGCAAGCGGCAAAGCAGGCAGCAAACAAAGGCGATATGATTTACATCGGCGGCAGCAATTTTGTTGTAGCAGAAGTTGTGTAACATAATCTCCGAAAAATTCCGGCTCATTTTCTCAAAGTCTTGCAATCTCTCGGCATTTATAAATATTTGTGTATCTTTATATAAGTATCATCAAAAAACACAAAACATAAATACTATGCAAAAAGAGAAAATTTTATAAACATACAATATGTCATCAAAGTTAGAAATAGAGTATAACGATGTAAAGCGTTATAATACCTCGGCAAAGCCGCTGAAACAGGCAAGATGGACACTCTGGATTATTTGGACTGTTTCATATTTATTCCTGAAATATTATAAAGTAAAAATTGATAAATCCTTAGACAAACAAGTAAAGCCGCCGTATTTATTACTTTGCAACCATACTCAATTTTTAGACTTTATGGTTTCTGCAATGGCAAATTATCCATATCGAATTAACAACATCGTATCTATTGACGGCTTCAATATTTCCCCTTGGCTTCTGCGTAAAATCGGATCTATTCCGAAACGAAAATTCATAAACGATTCTGCTCTGATAAAAAATATAAACTATGTCTTAAATGATCTGAAAGATATTGTCGGATTATATCCGGAAGCGAGATATTCTTTTTGCGGAACTACTTCTGTCTTGCCCGATTCTTTAGGTAAATTAGTTAAATTGTGTAAGGCACCTGTTGTTGTTTTAATCTTCAAAGGTAATCATTTACAAAAACCGTCATGGGCTGACAAAAAAAGAAATGTAAAACCGGAAGCCGTTAAAAAATTGATATTGTCAAGTGCCGACATTGAAAATTTAGATAGCGAAGAGATAAATGACATTATTAAGAAAGCATTGGAGTATAACGATTACAACTATCAAAAAGAAAATAATATTTTAATAAAAGAAAAATACAGGGCGGAAGGTTTACATAAAATTTTATACAAATGTGCAAACTGCGGAAAAGAATTTAAAATGCACAGCGAAGGTATCGAATTGCATTGTGATGAATGCAGCAGCAGCTGGATATTAAAGGAAAACGGCGAACTTGAATGCCAAAATGCCGATACGAAATTTAACACAATTCCGGAATGGTATGAATGGGAAAGAAAAGAAGTAAGAAAAGAAATTGAGGCTGATAATTATGAATTATCTTTTACGTCACGGGCAGTATCAATGCCTCATCCCAAGCGTTTTGTAGAACTCGGCACTGCATCTTTTTTTCAAAATATAAATGGCATCAGCATTAAGGGAAATTATAACGGAAAAGATTTTTCCCTTGAAAAACATCCTCTTGAAAGTTACAGTATCCATGTGGAATATAACTTTCCTTATTTGAGAAATAGAGATATAGTAGGTATTTCAACAAATGACGACACATTATTTTTTATTCCGGAAGACTCTCGGAAAATTCAAAAAATTTCAATTGCAACCGAAGAACTGTACAAGTATTATAAGGAGGGTGCAAAATAATTTTAACGACCGGTGCATTTTTTATTGCCCGAGCAATTTCCGAACTTCTCTCCGAACTTCCCTCCGAATTTATTCCGAAGCTACTATAACAAACTGCGCAGTGTAACGGCTTTTCTGTTCAAGCAATATTTCTTTACCTTTCAGAATTTCCTCTATTGTTTTTTCCGTATAACTGCGAATTGTTACAAGAGTTACATTTTCGTTGTATTTTACTTTATACTGTTCTTTTAAGTCGGCAATAGTAGCCTCAAAATTGCCTTTGTTTCCATCAACACAAACCGAAAAACTCAATGCGGAATTTTGCATCATATTGATATGTATGCCGTGCTGCGAAAATATCTTAAAGATATAAGAAAGATTTCCCTCTTCTATAAATGAAAAGTCGCGCGGAGATATTGAGAGGAGTATCTGATTTGATTTGAAAATATATGACGGAATTTTTGTTTGCGTATTGTAT
>JAISVE010000030.1 GCA_031271725.1 Bacteroidales bacterium | reverse complement strand
ATTTCCAAGTTCATTTTCACATTCTGCAAGTATCAGATATATTTCCGGCAATCTAATAACGGGTATATTGGAAACTTTGCCGTTTTGATCTCCGTTATATTTGGCTACTCTTAAACATTTCTTACGCTTATGAAGCAAACTGTCGCGCTCTATAATAGACCAACGTATATCCTTTGTCTTTTCCTTTATCTTAGCGTGTGCCAAAGGCGAAAGACGACCGCCGTAAGTAGGATTAGCATCACCACCGTCAGAAGGACCATAAAATTGTCCTATAGAAGTCGTTCCTTGATTTTCATTAACATTCATACCAAGTGTAAAAATATCTTCCGAATTTGGAACATTCGTTGACCACATATTTTTATAATCACTCTCGGTATAAACCATTTTTTTAGCACCGGGTTTAATATCCAATACATTTTGGGCTGCTATTTTTGCACCTTCATAGTCTTGCTTATAAAGACGGACACGTGCTTCAACGGCAGACACCGCTACTTTATTCATTATCATCCATTCATACTGAATTATGGATGTTACGCTAAAGTTACCCGCCAAATCCCATTCTTGCTTTGCTTTTTCCAAATCACCAAGAATTTGTTGGTAGTTTTTTTCTACACTTGCTCTCTCAACCTTATCCGTATATTCAATAATTTTTTCATCTATATTAGGCACTCCACTAAATTCTTCTGAGGCGGTTGCAGGATTGTAAGGCAAAGCAAAAACATTAACAAGATTAAACAAGGTAAGCGATTTTACTCCATAACACTGAGCTAAGCAGGCGTGTATCTTTTTAGATTCCTGCTCATTTGCAGTTGAAAGCAACTCCTTTCCTTTAATTATATTACGTTGTGCCCTATCAATTGTAGCATACATAATACCCCATAAAGAAGCAATCTCCGGACTATTATCATTAAAAGTCCATGCTTCATAAGAATCATAATGTCCATTTGAGGGCGATTGATACATCTTTGTTACTATATCGGTTGTAATATCATTTATAACGGGCAATGCCACACCTTGATAACCGGTGCTGCGCATAGCAGTATAGAGTCCCATAGTGGCAACAACAAGATCGTCTGCATTCTCTATAGCCTCCTCCATCTTAACATTTGTTTCAGGCTTTGTATCCAAGTAATTACAAGCACCTGAGAACAGAGCTATCGCCAAAACTGCTGTTGTAATTTTTAATGTATTTTTCATATTTCTATATTATTAAAATGTTAAATTAAGTCCGAAAACATAGTTCCTTGATATAGGATAGTTAAAACCATAATTAGCCTGTGCTATACCACCCGGATCGGTGTCAAAACCCCTATACTTTTTGTTATACAAACTAAACACATTATCACAGGAAAAATACACCCTCAGGTTGCTCATTTTTGCTTTATTGACAATTCTCTTGGGTAAAGTATAACCAAAAGTCAAGTTACGCAGTTTTAGATAATCCAGCGGGTGCAAGTGTTCTTCCGACCAAAGAGCATAAAACCAGTTATCATCTCTTCCATACATAATTATAGGCAAGGTAGCATCACCTTTATCACTTTCATCCTTAAAAGAATTTTCCCAGGCATAATAGGTAATATTAGATGGAGTGCCGGTAGTTAATTTGTTAAACTCGTTGAACTGTCCGGCATCATTAAAGGCTACGCCGCCTATACTGTAGATAAACTGCAAAGAAAGGTCAAAGCCAAAGAAATCCACACGAGTACCAAAGCCACCATACAAATCAGGATCCGAAGTACCGGCAAGCACCCTGTTTGCAGATAGATTAGCTTTAGCTATATCGTAAATAGGGTATCCAGCTGCATCATTCCAAAGTGGTACTCCGTTATCTGTAATTCCTTG
Source organism: Bacteroidales bacterium (assembly GCA_031271725.1). The sequence goes on along the minus strand of JAISVE010000030.1, from coordinate 19,338 downwards.
AAAATTTCTAACCCAAATAGTATTCCAAGGCAAACCTGCTGTTTTTAATGTTGCACCGCCAATAATAGAATCAACTCCGGGACTTAATTTTTTAACTATATTTTTATAATGGGTAAAATTAACATTAAATGTCCAAGTTACATTCTTGCTTTTTACAAGCAAAAAGTTTAAGGTTCCTTCTACACCTGTATTACTCATGGTACCCACATTCTGCATAAGACCGCTAAAACCTGTTGTTCTTGAAATAGGTACAGCAAAAAGCATGTCATCAACTACATCATAAAAATAATCCAATTCTATGCCGATTCTATCCAGCAACAAAGCCTCAAAACCAACATTAAACTTTTTTCTTGTTTCCCATGTTAAATCACTGCTCTCTAACTGGGCAGGACCGGAAGCTGGATTTCCATAATAAGAAGATGAAAAACTATATAAGCCCATAGCAGGAAAAGAAGTGCCAAGATCTTGATTACCGGTAGTTCCATAACTAATTCTAACAGTAAGGTTTTGCAACCATTTATCGACAGCCCGCATAAAGTTTTCCTGACTCATACGGTATTTTGCCCCAACCGAAAAGAAAGTTCCCCATTTATTTTTACCTAAAAATTTTGAAGAACCGTCTTCGCGAACAGATGCGGAAAAATAATACTTGTCATCGTAGCTATATTCGGCATTGGCAAGAAACGACAAAAGAGTTTCTTCTGTACTACCACCTGACGTACCCATTGGTACACTACCATTACCAAGAGAATTTATTAATTTGGGACTGGCAAAATTAACAGTCATGCCATTTAATACATTTGCATTCATACTTTGCATTTCCTGTCCAAGCATTATATTTAAGCTATGCTTGTTAAATTGAGGCATCCAGTTAATTGTATTGGTATTTACTAGCGTCACTTCCTGATATTTACTCTCGTAATTACTTCCATTCCAGTTTTTACCATCGGGACTTGCTGTCGGACTCAAAATATCAACATTTTGAGATAGAGTATAATCAAGCCCACCTTTTACTTGAACAAAAAGATCTTTCAGAACGTTTACTCTGATAGTTGGCGAATAAGTAGCTCTATAAATATCCGTCTGCAAAACATTCGGATATTTATCCTCTACCTGCGCAACGGGATTAAATCCGCTTGCCGATGTTTTAAAATTCCATGTGCCGTCCGGATTCTTTATTGGTTCAAAAGGCAGATTGCTGCGTGCAGCAAAAATAGGATTGGAATAATAGATACCATCGCCTGAATTTGTACTAAGACCATTGGTAATGGAATAGCTACCGGCTAAAATATTTTCCAAAGTAATATACTTATTCAAGTTATTTTCTAAATTCAAACGTACTGAATACCGTTTTGTACCGCTACCTATTATACTTCCTTGATTTTGGTAATAGCTACCGGATATATAGTATTTAGTCCCCGCATTTCCACCACTTGCGGAAAGATTGTATTCTTGGAGAATACCTTGTTTGGTAATAGCATCCCACCAATCCGTATTTATATCTTTGGTTTCTTCAAGATTTATCCCATAGATTCTCTCAATAGTGGGGTCATCGCCAACATAAGGTTCCTTGGTATAAGGATCCAAATTCTTTCCCGCTCCCGGATTAAAATTGGGGTTGCCGGCATTATTAAGGGCAGTACGCAACATTGTTATATAATCTTCCTTACTTAAAAGAGTATTATTTCTTCTTAAAATCGGCTTTGCATTCCAACCTACACGCATGCCGAAACTGATATTTGATTTACCTGTTTGCCCCCTTTTGGTTGTAATAACAATAACACCATTAGATGCTCTTGAACCGTAGATAGAAGTTGCAGATGCATCTTTCAAGAAAGAAATGTTTGCTATATCATCGGGGTTAAGCGATGCAATCGGGTCTACAGACGTCTGCCCTGCCTCTGAATAGTTACCGGCAACCATAGGAACACCGTCTAAAATATACAATGGCGCACTACTTGCATTAACCGAACCCAAGCCACGCATAAGAACAGGGCTTGAGGCACCGGGGCTACCCGAAGTGATACTAATCTGCACACCAGGAACAGTGCCTTGCAAGTTTGAAATAACATTGGCACCGGATTGCTTTGTTACAAGTTCTTCACCAACAGTTGTTGCCGCACCTGTAAACGCTGCCTTGCGTTGAACTCCGTAACCAGTAATAACAACCGTTTCAAGGTTAAGCGCATCTTCACTAAGTGCCACACTGACATTTGAGCCAGCAGATACATTAACCTCTTGAGTTTTCATGCCTGTAAAACTCACAACAAGTGTATTCAGACCTGCCGGAACTGTTATAGTAAAAGCACCATTCAAATCCGTTACTGCTCCTATCATTGTTGAAGCACCTTTTACTGTTACAGAAGCACCCGTAATGAGGTCATTATTGGCTGCGTTAGTAACAATACCAGTAATTGTGCGTTGCGCGAAAGCTACCGAAAGCCCGCAAAACAATAACGCCAAAAATATTAAACCTTTTCTCATTCTCATGTATAAATTAAATTTGATATTATTTATGAAACAATTATTTCCAAATATGCCAATTTATAAACATATTTTACAAATCGGCAATAATTCAGAATACAAATATAGGAAAAAAATATAAAATACAATAAATGTTTTTCTTAAAGTTTTTTTGTATATTACAATGTTTATGCTTAAATAAACACCTTATTCGGCAATTCACTCACCTTATCAACATATATGAACTTCAAACCTTTTTTGTAGAGATTATCAATTTCCTCTACTTGCGGCTTATTTTCCTTACATAAAACAATGCTGGATATACCTGCGCGTTTTGCAGCAAGAATTTTCTCTTTTATTCCACCCACGGGAAGTACTTTTCCACGCAAGGTTATTTCACCGGTCATTGCAAGATCCGAACATATTTTTTTATTTGTAAAAGAAGACAACATTGCAGAAAAAATAGCTATTCCCGCAGAAGGACCGTCTTTGGGGGTTGCACCCTCAGGAAAGTGAACGTGAATATTATTTTTCTCAAGAACTTCCTGCTCTAACTTATATTCTGCAGCATGTGTCTTTATATACTCAAAGGCAAGAGTTGCGGATTCTTTCATAACATCACCAAGATTTCCCGTGAGTGTGAGATTTCCTTTACCGGGTGAAAGTGCTGTTTCTATAAAAAGAATTTCGCCTCCAACCGAAGTCCACGCAAGACCGGTTGAAACGCCAACAGTATCTTGCTGCATTTTTTGATCATGTTCATAACGCGGTATCCCGAGAGCTTCTGTTATAAAACTCTCTGTTATTATGAATTTATTTTTGGGACTTTGACTATTCTCTTCTTCGTGCTCAACAATTTCCATTCCTCGATGGCGTATAACACCTGCTAACTTTTTCTCCAATTGACGTACGCCTGACTCTCTCGTATATTTATCTATCAAGTATGCTAAAATTTTATCACCGAAAACAACTTTTTCTTTGATTCCGTTTTCTTTTAATTGTTTCGGTATTAAATGCTTTTGCGCTATGCTTATTTTCTCTTCTAAAATATAACCGGAAATATCTATAATCTCCATTCTATCCAAAAGTGCCGGATGAATAGTTTGCAGAGAGTTGGCAGTCGCTATAAAAAGAAGTTTGGAAAGGTCATAATCGACATCTATAAAATTGTCATGGAAGGCTGTATTTTGCTCAGGGTCGAGAACTTCAAGAAGTGCTGCGGAAGGATCGCCTTGCACCGTCATACCCGAAACTTTATCAATTTCATCAAGCATAAAGACAGGGTTTGAACTTTTTACTTTTAGTAAACTCTGTATTATTCTTCCGGGCATTGCTCCTATGTATGTTTTTCTATGTCCTCTGATTTCACCCTCATCTCTTAAACCGCCAAGCGATACTCTAACGTATTTACGCTCCATTGCCGATGCCACTGATTTTCCAAGTGAAGTCTTACCTACGCCGGGAGGTCCCACAAGACAGAGAATCGGTGCCTTCATGTCACCTCTCAATTTTAATACTGCAAGATGTTCTATGATGCGTTTTTTTACTTTATCTAATCCGAAATGATCTTTATCAAGTATTTTGCGTACTTTTTTAAGATCTTTTTCATCTTCGGTATATTCACCCCAAGGCAGATCTACAAGCATACTAAGATAGTTGAGTTGCACCGAATAATCAGGCGACATTGTATTTGTGCGCTGTAGTTTTTTCAGTTCATTTTCAAATGTCTGTTTTACTTCCTTAGACCATTTTTTATTCTTTGCCTTTTCTTTTAATTCGGCTATTTCTCTTTCACCCGGATTATCGCCAAGTTCCTCGTGAATACGTTTTAATTGTTGGTTTAAGACATATTCTTTGTGCTGTTTGTCAATATCACCCTGTACTTGTTTTTCGATTTTTCTGCGAAGTTCAAGTGCCTGTATTTCGGCTTCTATTGCTTTCATTACAAGATACGCTCTTTCCTTTAATGAACGTGTCTCAAGAATTTCCTGCTTTTTATCAAAGGAATCTTTTACCAAAGATGCGGCAAAGTAGAGCAGGAACGAGGGGGCATCTATATTTTTTACTGCAAATTCAATATGAGGACTCTCTTTCATAGACAAACGAAGCATCTTTGTTAAAAGATTTTTCGCGGAGTCAATAAGAGCTACATCATATTCACCTTTTTTTTCTGAAGACAACCTGTCAAGATAAGGCATTACTTTGGCAACAAAGTAAGGTTCATCTTGAACATAATGATCTATTTCTATCCTGCGTTGCCCCTGAATAAGGAAAATAACTCTGTCATCAAGCTGAAAGGAACGCACAATAGTTGCACTAACACCTACGGTGTGAATATCATTTTTGCCCGGATCATCAATGTTTTGATTTTTTTGAGCAAAAACACCTATAGGTTTTTTCGATTCATACGCCTCCTTTGCGAGTTTAATAGAGCGTTCACGTTTTATTTCCAAAGGTATAAGAACTCCGGGAAAGAGGACATTATTTCTTAATGGCAATACCGGTAATTCCTTAGGAATTTCAATCTCTTCCATATTTTTCTCGTCTTCTCTCGAAAGGAGCGAAACGGGAATCATATCTCCACTATCGTCAAAAATATCATCCATTTTACTTGGGATTGTTGAGCGTCATTTTGCGATTGCCATGCGTTGATTCAAAAACGTATTTTAAGATATTTTTTTCTTTTTCGTCCATGATAACATCCCTCCTTGCCATTACTTTTTCGGCTGTATCAATGGCGCGTAGAAGAGGATGTACATGCGTGCCTCCCCACATAAATGAAGGAACATATTGACGCGGAAAACCCGCCCCAAATACGTTTGAACAAACGCCCACAATGGTGCCTGTATTAAAACTTGTATTAATTGCCGCTTTTGAATGATCTCCCATAAAAAGTCCGCAAAACATCTGCCCTGTTTCTAAAAACGTTTCAGCTCCATAATTCCATATACGCACATTGGAATAGTCGTTTTTAAGATTTGAACTATTTGTCCCTGCACCAATATTGCACCACTCACCTATTACGGAATTGCCGAGATAGCCGTCATGTGCCTTGTTGCTGTAACCAATAAAAACAGTGTTCTGAATTTCGCCGCCTACTTTGCAAAAAGGACCGACAGTTGTATCATTATAAACCCTTGCACCCATTCTTACAATGGCATTTTCACATATTGCAACAGGACCGATTATAATGGCACCGTCAAGTATTTCTGCATTTCTTCCTATATATATAGGACCATCTTTTGCGTTTAATATTGCATTTTCTATTTTCGCGCCATGTTCTACAAAAATATTCTCAGGATTTACAATTCTGTTGCTGTCGGAAAGTTTTTCCGACACTTTGCCCTGTGCCATCAGGCTGAAGTCATTACGGATTTGATCTCCGTTTTGCAAAAAAATATCCCAAACGTTTGTTATTTGAATAGCTTCGTCTTCGTATTGGATTTCTTTGAGTTCTTCGGTATTTGCCACAGAGTTTTCTGTTGTTGCTTCGATAGCAGGCTTCTCGGAACGATATGCAATAACGCTTTCGCCTTTAACAAGTGCTTCGTTTAATTCGAGTGCCATTACGGCAGCAGCCATTTTTCCGTCAGGCAAAAAAGAAGAATTTATAATAATATTGCTATCGGCATCCTCAGAAAACGGAAACTTTTCTTGCAGGTAATCTTCTGTAAGAGTATAAGTTTTTACTCCTGTTATACGCTCCCATTTTTCCCTGATTGTAAGCACTCCTACCCTAATCTCGCACACGGGACGAGTAAAGGTAAAAGGTAACAGATTTGTACGAACAATACTGTCATCATATAAAATACAACTCATAATTTTAAGTTTGCTTACGTTTTGGAAAAGTTTGCACTTCTTTGCCGAAAGCGGAGTACGGCATGTTAGCGGAAAACTATTTCGCTTGATTTTTCTTGTACTTGTTCATGAACTTATCTACACGACCGGCGGTATCAACAAGTTTAACTTTACCCGTAAAGAAAGGGTGTGACGCGCTTGAAATTTCAAGTTTTACAAGTGGATACTCGTTACCGTCCTCCCATTTGATTGTGTCTTTTGTTTTGATTGTGGATTTTGAAAGAAATGCAAAATCATTTGACATGTCTTTGAATACAACACTGCGATAGTCCTTTGGATGAATGTCTTTTTTCATGGTATTATTTTTTACTGCAACCGCTTAATTGGTTGCTACTTGTTTTTATAACCCGTTTTTTCGGGCGGTTGCGAAGTTAGTAATTTTTTGCAACTTTTGCAATTACCGACAGAAAGTAATTATCAGGAAGGCAAGTGTGGTAATAGCATATTGGTTGTGACTGTGGTTGAAATTGCAGCTGCGATTGAGGTTGAGTTGAATTAATTATGGCGGAAATATCAATATCCGCAGAATTCGCAAGCCCTGTACCCAACATTTTAACATAACTTTCCTTTGCTACCCACAACTTGGTAAAACATTCTTGAGGATTTCCGGCATCCTGCAACATTGCCATTTCCTGTGGCGAAAACACTTTCCGCCCCATTGCAAGCAGAGTTTCCCTGCTTTTAGCAACAAGTTTCTGTATGTCAATTCCAACAGGAAAATCCGCTATTGCAACTGCAACTTTTTCTTTTGAATGTGATATGCTGAAATGCGGTAGCTCATGCTGCAAGCAAGGCTTTCCATTACTGTCTGTTTTTATTTCGACATCAAAAGGCAATGAATGCGCCGCAAGCAGTTCTTTCCGCAAAAGTATTCTACCGAGCAGGAACAAATCCGCTGCATTCCTGTTGCCGTAACTGTAATAACGTTCTCTTTCGATTTGAGGCAGGACATCAACCCATTCAGCTCTATTTTCAGGGATTTGGCTAATATCACCTACAATGTAACTTGCCCCGTTACAGATTTTCGCCCACATAAAGACCTGTTAAAAGCGAAACGCCTGCACCGCTGCCTTCTTCAAGAGTGTTGCAACCATCAAGGCAGGCACCTATGGCGTATAAATTTTCTACGGCAGAGCCGTTTTTAATCGCTCTGAAACTACTGTCGGTACGGACACCGAAATTCATATAGGGTTGGTTATCCAAAACCTTATGTGAAAACCACTTTTCCCGCTTATCCTCCGCAGACACTTCAACATCAAAAATAACTTCCTTCACATTGTCTAAGGATGTCCTTAGCCCACCGCTGAAAATACCACCTGTAGCGAGCACAAAGTTGTTTGCGGTGAGGGTTGAAATATTATCATTCTCATCAATGCTTTGCACACTATCCACTTTTCTTTCGGCAGTATCGGCAGTAAAATTTGCAGATGTAACTTTTTGATTGCGTATAAAAGTGCCGCCTGCCTTTATAAAAGCATTCCTTAGAGTTATAGCAATATTTATTCCGGGCACTGACGGTGGCATTGTGGCAAGCATATAAATTTGCTTATTGCTTCTACTGCGTAATTCCTCAAAAGCATTCCCCTCTAAACCGACTAAAGCAGGTAAAAGCACAACTTCCGCCTTTGTTTTTTGCTTGTTTATTATTCGAGCCAATTTGGAAATATTTTTATCATACACTTCAGCTATGTTGGCAGAACGCATTTCAACAGGATTGTTTCTTCGTTTTCTACCTCTAATCAAACCACGCCCTATAAGCAATGATACAGGTAACCTGTTTATGTGATTTTTGTTTGCCAAATGAAAACGCGCATGCTCCACGCTTATGCCTTTACTTTCCAATGCCTCGCCTATAAATTTCGGGTAGAAGTCCAAAAATCCCGAGGGTGCCATTATTAGCGCATTCTTGAAAGGCAAACTTTCAGCGTTTTCGGATGTGAGCAAGCCTTTTGCGGTTAACCAAGTCGGGCAGAAATTGCCGACAGGACTGATTCTGTAATGATTTTTATTCGCATTGCCCTGCATGGACAAGCCTGCAAGTTCCAAAATGTTTTCCGTGCGCCGGACATACATTTCCACATTACCTATTTTGGAATACGGATGTTCTTTCGGCAAATGCCTTGCCGCTTCGAGAGGATTATCCACCTTTGCTCCGTCAGGCAAAACATTCAACAAATCAAAAGAGCCTGAAGAAAAATCAAGTGCCGGCGGACCAGCCGACACAACAGCACATTTTTTGCCTTTCTTGGCAGCAGTAATACCGCAAGCAAGCCCTGCCAAGCCGCCGCCGATTATAATTATGTCGTAATTATTTGCCATATTGCCACACTTAGAAAATCACCAAATCTTACAAAGTTAGAAAATAAATCTGTATTACTGCGATAGTGCCCAAGAGTTTCAGTTAAAAGAAAAGCTGCTTGAATTTAACCGAAATTCAAAGCCAGGATAAGGAATTTGCTGCGGATTGGAGAGAATAAAAATATCTGAAATTAGTTGTCTATCTTGAAAAGTCCATCTTTATTGTCATTGACGATACAATAGACTGCGTATAAAGGTATCTGTTTTATGTTATTTTCAAGACCAAAATTTTTTTGTGAAATACGTATGGCATAAGGCGAATTATATTTTTTTGTAAACAAAGCCATGCTTCCACTTCGAGTTCGCAAGCCCTTTTTCACTTCAACAGGAATAACATCAACATTGTCTTGAAAAACAAAGTCTATTTCGGCCCTTTCTTCGCTTTTCCAATAATGCAAAGGTATGGAGTTTGCCATAAATGCCTGTGCAACATAATTTTCAGCAATAGCCCTCATAAAAGTGTTATTGGTTTCGACTGAGTTTAAGATCATTTGTGCCGGAAAACCCGAAAGCATTGTAAGCATTCCAACATCACTCATATAAAGCTTGAAATCAGGAAAATACTGATATGCTTTTATTGGTATAAAACCGTGTTCTATTTTTTGGCATTTCAATACTATCCCTGCCTGTTGCAACCAGTCAATAGCCAAGCCAAAAATAGTTGCCGTTCCGCCTTTTTGTACTATTTTATATTGGAATTTATGGTTTTCTTTTGCTAATTGTGAAGGGATAGAGTTATAACAAGCTTTGATTTTTACGCTTGTGGCGGGGTCGGCATATTTTGCCATATCGGCAATATATTCGTTTAAAATTTTGGTTTGGGGATTTTTTATAGTTAAAAAACTGTTGTTTTGTAAAAAATCTGTAATTACTTCCGGCATTCCGCCTACTATACAATAGTTATTATACAACTCAAGTGCCAATTTGTGTGCCGGCTCAGCTAAAGCTTCGAATCTTGCATAATGTTCCCTTATTGTTTCGGCTAATTTTTCTCGTCCTAATGCCCAAAGAAATTCCTCGAAATCAAAAGGATACATATTTATTTCATCAACTTTACCTACAGGAAATGAGTGTTTTTCGCGATTTATTGCCACACCAAGTAAAGAACCTGCAGCGATAATATGATATTGAGGTGCTTGTTCGCAAAAGTATTTTAATGAAGTTAAAGCTCGTTCACAAGATTGAATTTCATCAAGAAAAAGCAATGTTTCACCTGCAATAATGCGCCGGTCGGTATGCGATTCCAAACTTTGAATTAAAAATGAGGGCTCTATATTGTCATCGAAGATTTTTCTGATAGCAGGATTAGTTTCAAGGTTTATATAAACAAGGTTTGAAAAATTAGCATTGCCAAACTCGTTAACAATGTAGGTTTTTCCTGTTTGCCTTGCGCCGTTTATAATTAACGGCTTGCGATTTTTATTGGTTTTCCACTCAATAAGGGCATTTGTGATTTTCCGCTTCATAAAAACAATCTTTCGCAAATATATCAAAAAGTACGGAAAAATCAAAATATTTTGATTTTTCCGTACTTTTTGATATTAAGGATTTCTATTTTATTCGAAATTCAGACTACTTTTTCCAGTCCCTCTTTATAATCCGAATAATTGTCTGCATAGTCATATAGATTGACTTTTCCAAAATCAACCAACAAATCCACATCACTATTGTCGTTAAACTTATCGGTTAAAGCCGAGCCAAAAACATACAACTCTCTAACTCTATGCTTTTCGCTCAATTCAGCAATTTTTTCAAGATTATTTTCTAAGATAGAGTTTATATTCGTTATAAATATACGCGAAATTTTGAAAATACACACATACTGATAAAATATCCGCAACGCGCAGAAACGCCCCAACTCTTCTACTTCTGTTCAAAGCCGCACAGCCCCCTGTAAACCCGGGAAGTGTATTCGCTCTCTGCAATGCTGTCGCCAAAGGCAACGGGCATCACGCCTTTCCAGCGTTCCTGCAAAAAGCCCACAACCTCCTCTTTCCTGCAACCGAGCAAACCCGCCGCACGACATATACAAATTTCGCCCTGGCACTGCCCCATTCCTACCCTTGTTCTGCGGCGCAAGTCCATAAGCGTTGCTATATTAAGTTCCTTTTTGGCGTAGAGTATTTCGCCCGCCGTAACGCGTTCGCATTCGCAAAGCAAACTGTATGCTTCTGCCCTGTGCGCCGCAAGGCGTTTGCCTCGAAACATAGACAAAATATAAGATAATACAGGTATTGCACGTTCACCGTACCTATGCACAAGAGATTTCCTTAAAGCAGACGGAAACACAAATATTTTTTTGCTAACCTGTTTCCTATCTTCCCGCGAGCCGGGCAAAGCAACTTCCGCCGTGCGGCACTTCGCATCAACATTAAGTTTTTTGCAAACCAAATCTGTTGTCCACTCAGCCATTAAGCGATAAGTCATCATCTTGCCGCCCGTAATAGTAACATATCCCTGCAATCCATCTCTTTCGGCATGGTCAAACAGCGCAATTCCGCGCGAAATATTGCGCCCTTCGCTGTCCTGTCCGTCAACCACAAGAGGTCTAACCCCCGCGTAGGCTCTCAATATGCGCGTGCTCGCAAGAGACGGACAAAGTTTCTCTCCCTCATCTATAAGTGCCCTTACTTCGTCCGCGCTGACACTTAGTTTGTCAACCTCGTCAAAAGAAATATTTTTAGACGTTGTTCCTATAAGGGTTACCGTTTCGCTCGGAACAAGTATATCGGCATTGCCCGGCTTGCGGCAACGGTTAAGCACCATTTTGTTAGCCCGCTCGCCATAAACAAGCATTGCGCCCTTGTTGGGCTGCATCATAACATCCACGCCCGCCATTCGCGCTATCTTCTGTCCCCATATTCCAACGGCGTTAATCACCACATCGGCATAATAGGATGTTTCAAGCCCCGTCTTGTGTGAACGCACTTTTACACCCACAACCCTGTCCTGCTCCCTGATAACATCTATAACTTCGCTGTACGTAAGAATTTCCGCACCATACTCCTTGGCATCAAGCATATTTGCCACACTTAAACGGAAAGGATCCACCGCCGCATCGGGAACTTCTACGGCAGAAAGCATTTCAGGATTTGCAGAATGCTCCCTGCGCAATGCCTCCTTACGCGATAAATGCCGCGTTGGAATACCTGCCGCCGTACAGGCTTCAATAAATTTTTCCTGAAAATCCAAACCATCTTCTGGCAGAGTAAGAAAAAGCCCGCCGGTGTCTTCTACACAGTGTTTTGCGATAAAACGCAGAATATGATTTTCCCCTATACACTCGCGTGCGCTTTCAGGGTCGGTAACAGCATAACGCGCCCCACTGTGGAGCAAACCGTGGTTGCTGCCTGTTGCGCCCGCTGCTATGTCGTAACGTTCTATAAGAAGGACTTTAAGCCCCCTCATACAACAATCCCGTGCAATACCCAAACCGGTAATGCCGCCGCCGACAATTATACAATCGAAACTCTCTGTCATTCTTTTTTAGAAAACAACTTTAGAAAACAACTCTCTCAAAACAACTCTCTCAAAACAACTCTTTTAGAAAAACTCCTTGAGAACAACTCCTTGAGAGTAAATCTCTTAAAACAGCTCCTTGAGAATAACTTCCAAAAACTTCTAAAACTTCAAAGATTAAGGCGCGCAAACGAGAGGTTAGCGAGCGTACTTAATAACGTAACCAAGCCATGAGTGATGCGCAACGCAAAGATTTGAAGCATTTAAAAATCTTTACGCAGCCTTGTGCTCCAACTTAATCAACTCCTTACCCGCCTCTATCGCTTTCTCGTTATCGGGGATAAGATTATGATGCCTTGCGGGCAAGGACTTCTCAAGCCCTTTGCGAACATATTCAGGCTGTACAAGCGGTTTCACTTTCAGATAACCGCCAAGCACAAACATATTGAATATCTTTGCCAAACCCATAGATACTGCCGCATCATTTGCCTCAATAGAATAGATATTGATGTCGGTACGGGTGGGCTTGCGGATTATGCCGTTGGGGTCGTAAATAAGCACTCCGCCGGGCTTAACCGAAGCCTCAAACTTGTCAAGCGAAGGCTGGTTAAGAATTATTGCAGTGTCAAACTGCGTAAGCACAGGAGACGAAATTCTTTCATCACTTATAATAACGGTAACATTTGACGTACCGCCGCGCATTTCGGGTCCGTAAGAAGGAAGCCAACAAACCTCCTTATTCTCCATGAGTCCCGAATAAGCAAGAATTTTGCCCATCGACAAAACACCTTGCCCGCCAAATCCTGCTATAATTATTTCTTCTGTCATAATTTTGTTTTATTTTAATTTTATGGCGTGCCCCACACCGTCTTGCTCCGCAAGCCGCAGCGGGTCGGGCTTTCGCCTGTATCTTTTGCCCACCCGCACAAAACCCCGCAAGCAAAAGGATGCCGGCTCAATCCCTCACGCACAACTACCGTTACTTCATTACACCGTCAACCTTAATATCACCTATCGGATAGTAGGGGAACAAGTTTTCCTCCATCCACTTGTTTGCATTATTGGGAGTCATTTTCCAACCTGAATTACAGTTGGACACCACTTCAATAAAACTTACACCTTTCTTTGCAGCCTGTGCCTCAAAACCCTTTTGGATAGCCTTTTTGAGTTTACGAACAGCAGCGGGAGTGTGCACGCTGTGGCGCGAACAGTTGTAAACACCGGCAAGCGGAGCAATCATTTCCGTGATACGCAAAGGATAACCCATACGTGCAACATCACGACCATAAGGCGATGTTGCCGAAGGCATACCGGGAAGCGTTGTCGGAGCCATTTGTCCACCGGTCATACCATAGATAGCGTTATTGATAAAAATCATAACAATATCTTCACCGCGGTTGCAGCAATGGATTGTTTCGGCAGTACCGATAGCGGCAAGGTCACCGTCACCCTGATAACTGAAAACATATTTTTCAGGCATAAGGCGTTTAACCGCTGTAGCAAGCGCGGGCGCACGTCCGTGCGCTGCCTGCTGCATATCGATATTCATAAAATCGTAAGCGAGCACCGAGCAGCCAACGGGCGCAATACCCACTGTTTTGTCCTGCAGTCCCATTTCATCAACAACTTCCATTATCATTCTATGCACAACGCCGTGACCGCAGCCCGGGCAGTAACTCAGAACATTGTCGGTCATACACTTTGTTTTGGCATAGACCAGATTTTCGGGAGAAACTATATTACTCATAATTCTTTCTTTTTTAATTGTTAAGCGCACTCGCCCTATTTAACTAACTTCTTTTCTACTGCTTCCAAAACTTCTTCGGGTGAAGGCACCATACCGCCTACCCTGCCGTAATACTGCACCTCAAAGGCACCGCCCACAGCGAGTTGAACGTCTTCCACCATTTGTCCGAGCGAATATTCAACCGACATCATTCCCTTAACTTTCTTTGACAAATCACGTATCTGTTTTTTAGGGAAGGGGAACAGAGTTATCGGGCGAAGCAATCCGAGTTTAATACCCTTTGCACGTGCCAAATCAACAGTCTTCTGGCAAATACGTGCCGCCGAACCGTAAGCAACAAGAACATATTCGGCATCATCGCACATTACGGTTTCATAACGCACTTCATTCTCCTCGATCTTGTCGTACTTTGCCTTTAATTTAAAGTTATGCTGCTCCTGTTTTGCAGGGTTAAGGTCAAGCGAAGTAATAATATTGCGCTCGCGGTTTGCTGCCTTGCCGATAGTTGCCCAAGGGCTGATTTTTGCAATCTCCGCCTCTGTCCAGCGCGGCTGCTGATCGGGCAATACAACTTTTTCCATCATCTGACCGATAACACCGTCTGCAAGAATAAGCACCGGAATACGATACTTGAACGCAAGTTCAAAACCGAGCGGAGCAAAGTCTGCCATTTCCTGCACACTTGAAGGGGCAAGCACTATCATACGGTAATCGCCGTGTCCGCCGCCCTTTACGCTCTGGAAATAGTCCGCCTGCGAGGGCTGAATTGTGCCCAAGCCCGGACCTCCACGTGCTACATTCAGAATAAGGCAGGGCAATTCCGCACCTGCAATGTAAGAAATACCTTCCTGTTTGAGCGATATTCCCGGACTCGAAGACGAAGTGAGAACACGCTTTCCACAGCCCGCACCGCCGTAAACCATATTGATTGCGGCAACTTCGCTTTCCGCCTGCAGCACCACCATTCCCGTACGTTTAACTTCGGGGTCTTCCTTCATCAGGTACTCCATCACTTCCGATTGAGGCGTGATAGGATAACCGAAATACCCGTCACAACCGCTACGGATAACCGATTCGGCAAACGCCTCGTTGCCTTTCATTAATGTTACTTCTTTTCCCATGTTTTTATTGAGATTACTTATTCAACCTTTGTTCTGTAAACCGTAATAACGCCGTCAGGGCATACAACCGCACAATTTGTGCAACCGGTGCAAGCCTCACCGTTCACGGTAATCGCATAACGATAACCTTTTGAATTTACTTCTTTCGACATGCCGATACAATTAAATTGGCATGCCGTAGTGCAGACCTCACAGCCCTTACAGCGTTCCTGATCTACTACAATTTCTCCTTTAAGTTTTGCCATAATATTTTTTGATTAAAAAATGCTTCAACTGATTAAAAATGCTCTAACGAAGTTACGGAAAAAATCCCTGAAATCAAAAGCGTGTGATACGCTTAACAGAGCCATGGAATTTCTAAAAATTCAAAGGTCAAGGCGTACAAGCGCAGAAATTAGGGAGCGTACTGAAGTACGTAACCGAATTTCATTATCTTATTAAGAAAGGCATTAAAAGCATAAGTACTTCCTCCTTCGGATCGCCGCCAACAGGGATAATAAGACCTGCACGGGTTGGCTCGGACATCTCTATGCTTACTTCTTCGCTGCTTATATTTTTAAGCATTTCAAGAAGCGATTTTGCATTAAAACCTATAACCATTTCTTCACCCTCATAATGACAAGGTATTTGTTCCTTTGCCTTTCTGCCCGTATCAACATCTTCGGTTTGAATTTCAAGCACTGTCTCGTTCAAATGCATCTGAATTGTAGGAGTAGCATCGTTTCCGAAAAGTGCAGTACGTTGAACAGCGTTAAGCAGAACGGTTTTATCTATCGTTAATTTATTAGGATTTTCTTTTGGAATAACGGCATCGTAATTAGGATATTTTCCGTCTATAAGACGACAGGCAAGCATATACTTGTCAAAGGTAAAGAAGGCATTTTTATCGTTAAAACCGAGTTTAACTTCATTGTTTTCTTTCTTTCCTGCTGCACTGCCAAGCATATTCTTCACAAGCATTGCCGACTTGCGGGGAACAATAAAACCTGCCTTACTCTGAGGCTCCATGTCAAGACGACTGTATCTTACTAATTTTTGGGCATCCGTACCTACAAAAATTACGTGGTCGCCACGGAAGTCAAAATAAATACCTGCCATTGTGGGGCGGAAAGTGTCGCCTGATGCAGTTGCAAAAGCGGTCTTTGAAATTGCCGATGATAAAATATCGGCATCAATAAGCATTGTCGAATCGTCTGCACCCTCTTCCGTTAATGTCGGAAAGCCTTCAGGATTTTCTCCCGGCAAATCGCCAAGCATGCGTTTTTCCGAAGATATTGTGAGCCAATATTTTTCCTGATCAACTTCCACAAGTAAAGGAATGTCACCGAACGTTGAAACAATTTCCAACATGCGTTTTGCAGGAACTGCTACGGTAACATCACCGCTTGCTTCTTCAAGTGCAATTTTTGTGCGGATAGTTGTTTCAAGGTCTGTGCCTGTAAGGGTGAGTTCCTTATCTTTAACTTCAAAAAGTGCATTTGCGATAATCGGCATACTCTTATTATCTGATATTACGCCGTTTACTGATTGTAAACCCTGCCATAATGTTTTACTATTAACGATAAACTTAAACTTCATTTGCTACTAAAATTTATATGGTTAGTAAATGGCAAATATAGGTTTTTCCCCACGAAATTGCAATTATTGAACACCCACGAAACTAACAGGAAATAAACAATCACACCTTTATAAGTTTTATAACCTTGGACATCTTGCCTCGTTTTATGTGCAATAAGTATATTCCTGCACGCCAATTTTCCGCATTTATTACAAAAATCTTGCTTGAAATTTTTCCACTACAAACATTTTTGCCCAAAGAAGTTATTACATCATAAGTATCACCGTTTTCAACTTCTACCTTAAAAATATTTTTTGAAGGATTGGGAGCAACCTTACAAATAATTTCATCTCCTGTCATTTTAATTTTAGATACATCATCTAACTTGTCTTCTATAATTACTGTATCGCCACTGCTTTCGCTAATAAGATCACCGCCTTTGCCTATCTGAATTTGCTTTGTCTTGCTTACAACACATTCGTTGTTTGCTGCACCAAGCGTCACAGCATAAATTCCCTCACGATAAAAATTGCATACAGGATTTTCTTCACGGGAATTAAAACCGTTTGTAGCTTCCCATATATATTCCAAAGGAGCAGGATATGAAAGGTTAATTAGAAACACAGAGTCGCCAAGCATTGCTTCGCTTGCCATAAGGAATGATGATACCGCAGAAGTACTTTGCCTGTGTACATTCCACACACCGCTCGTAGAACAGCCATTAGCATATTTTACCGTTACAACATAGCTCCCTTCTTCATTCGTTTCAAATACAACTCCTTCTGTTTGCCGTCCGTCAGGCATTGTCCAAGCAATTCTTTCGGCAAGAATATTATCCCACATTTCAAGTGTTACCGTATCACCGTTACATGCAAAAACAACATCCGGAATACTTAAAACAGGTGACTGCTTTTCCTCTACAAATACTGATGAACTGTCGGTGCAATACCCGCTGAAATCACTAACTACCACGCTGTAAATTCCTCTGTTTTTTATCCATCTCTCGCCCACATTGACATTATCGTTCCACTTTATACTGACACCTTCTTCATTATCAGGAATACAAAGCAAAACACTATCTGACGAGCAGTAAAAAGTATCTATTCCAAGTGAAGCATTCGGCTTTTTGTAGATTGAAATATTTATGCTGTCTGTGCCGAAACAGGTACTGTCGCCCTCAACCCTCAACACAATTTTACCACTTTCCTTAACGGTATAAAAACGCCCTGTATCGCTATATCCCATACCATTTTCCGCATAATTTTTCCAGATACATTTTTCCGAAAGATAACCCGCATCAAGTGTTATGCTGTCGCAGGCAATAAGGTCTTGCCCAAGTTCAACCTTTATACGTTCATTCAAAATCGCCACAGTACTATCGCTTGCCGTGCAACCGTGAGCATTGGTTTGTGTAAGTTTATATCTTCCATTTTTGTCCACAATATAAAGGGAGTATGCACCGAGATAAAAATCGTTTTCATCAGTCCAGACATATTGGTCATAGATAGAATTTTCTACAAATAAAACATAGTTATTGCTACAAGTGAAAATCGAATCCGGGAACTGCACAACAGGATTTTCATATACCCATATTGTATCTGTAACAGTCCTTATCCAGCCGCCGCTTTCACCCGTTAGAGAAATAACATACATTCCCGCTTTTTCCATTATTTTATTCACACCGTCAGCAATGTCCGCAGTTGTGTAATTTTTCCCGTCTGAAAATTTCCAATAGAACATAAAATCTCCATAGTTTATCTCAGTCGTATTTTTCAAAATAATTTCATCGCCCTCACAAAATTTTCTTTTGTTTGATGCGAATGATAAATGCGCACGCTCTTTAATTTCTATGGTACTGTCAAGACTCATGCTGCATTTACGGCTTGCAATTTCCATACTTATGTTATAAATTTTTCTCTCCGGAAAATGATAACGAAAATTATTCTGAGTTGATGTGAGATTGCCGTTAACAAACCATTTGTACTCTATCATATTATTGCAGACGTTGTTTATCACAGCCGATATATCCGCAATTGTGTCTGTTAAAAAATTCAATAACATGCCTGCCTGCGGCACTGTTTCCGTGCGTATGTATGTTTGCGTTTGCGCAGTGCAAGCATATCGGGTAGTTGCTGTAAGCGTGATTGTATAGGCTGCACAAGCGACTGGATAAGTTTTGAAAATTGTGTCGCTGCACGCAAGCGCGCCAACGGTATCATTCGTACCATCGCCGAAATTCCAAACAACAGAACAGTCCGGAATTGTGTCCGAATAAACAAGTTGCAGAATTTCATCTTCACAAAGCAAGTCCGCACTTTTAGATATTTTCGGTGAGGGATAAGAATGTGTACTCACTTTGATTGTATCTGTGCCCACACATCCTTTTTCATCAATTACTTTTAGAGTATATGTTCCCGCAGCCCACACTCTGCGGCTGTTCAAAACACTTGCAGTTTCTTCATTCCAAAAATAAAACAATCGACCGCTACCACCCGCAATCTGCGCTGTGAGTAATGTATCCTGTCCCTCGCAAATATGAATATAATCACCCATATCAATCTTCGGCGGGTTTGAGCATTTCGACACTATCGCAAAAATACCATAAGTGTCTGCTATAAAATTTGCTTCCTTGGTACTTGTAAAATATTGTGCCTTGTCATAAGATACGTGGCGTTTAACACTTGGAGTATTAAGCGAATACACACTTGCAATTTCTTTATTAGAATGATTTTTGAAACTGCGCAAAGATAATTCGCTCGGACTGTTGTTATCAA
>JAISVE010000024.1 GCA_031271725.1 Bacteroidales bacterium | reverse complement strand
CAGCAGTGAATATCCGCCTTTGCTAAGGCATATTCCCGACAAGCCTACAATTCTCCACATAAAAGGAGAAGCAAAATTCGACTATGAAAAAATGTTAAGCGTTGTAGGCACGCGCAATGCTACTTACTACGGCATTGAGCAAACAAAAAAAATTATAGACGAAATACCTGCGGAAACCTGTATTGTCAGCGGCTTGGCACTTGGCATAGATACTCAGGCGCACCTTAGCGCACTTGAAAATAAACTGCCTACAATTGCCGTACTTGGTCACGGGCTTGATATAATTTACCCTGCAAGCAACAAAGAACTTGCAGAGAAAATTTTAGACAACGGGGGCACACTGATTAGTGAAATGCCTTTCGGCACACCAATATTAGCCGGAATATTTCCGAGAAGAAACAGGATTATTGCAGGAATTACACACGCTACTTTGGTTGTTGAAGCGTCTGTAAAAGGCGGTGCACTTATTACCGCCGCCTTTGCCAACGGCTACAACAGGACTGTGTTTGCCATTGCAGGCAGAAATGATTCTTGTTTCTCGCAGGGTTGCAACTCTCTCATAAAACAAAATTCCGCAATGCTTGTTGATAGCGGAAGTGATATTTTTGAGGCTATGAACTGGAAAACTTCCATTACAAGAGATGCAGAAAAAACAGACAAAACAGGCAACTTGCTCGAAAAAGAAGTTCAAATATTACAAATTATAGAAAGGGAAAAACCATGCTCACTTGATACTATATTTGAAAAAACAAACTTACCTGTGCCAGAAATTCTGTCAATCCTTACAAAACTTGAAATTTCCAACTTTATAAAAGAAACTTCCACCTGCCTGTACGAGCCGGCTATCAAACGCCATTAAAACATTTGCCTAAACCCTAAACGCCCTGTAAAAATTTCTCCTTTGTATCAACGGCGATTTCGATACAGCGTTCAAAGTCAGAGCTACCGTCAAACAGACAACGGTAAGTGTAGTGGCGTTGGTAGAAATCCGCACCGACTCCTTCATGTACGGCACGCATTTTAGGATTAAAGTCCCCTACCCATGAAAGTTCAACCGCCTCTATCCACGGGCGTTTTTTCATAACTTCTTCAAGTTTTACAAACATTGCACTTTCTATTCCGTAGCGTTGATATTCGGGCGTCACGCCCATAATTGTAATGCGTGTGCGTTTGATGTAATGATGTTTTTTCATCCACAAGAAACGCAACTTGTTCCACAAATTCAAACGTCCCTTAAAATGTTTGAAAATATATCCCGCATCCGGAAACATTATCAGAAATGCAATCGGCTCATCGTTGTGATATGCAAACAAGATCATTTCAGGGTCGATAATACTGCGTGCTTCGCGCAACTCTTTTTCAAGAGTGCGAATATCTATCGGAGTAAAATTATCGTGAAACTGCCAAGCCTTATCATAAACTATCTTCAAATCACGCACAAATTGTGAAGCATGTTTATAATTGAAATGCTTGTATGTGAAATCTTTTTTTGACAAAGTCCATTCCGCAACGCGGTAAATACGTTCAGGCAAGCATGAATTTTTATTCAAACGCAGTAAATTTGTTACTTGTTCAAAGTACATCTTAAAACCGTATTCTTCAAAAAAATCTTTGTAATACGGCATGTTGTAGGGCATTCCAAAGGACGGCATAGAATTATATCCCTCAACTAAAAGTCCCCAATAATTATCATTCTCTCCAAAGTTTACAGGACCGTCCATTGCCTGCATGCCACGTGCAGCAAGCCATTGCTTGCAAGCATCAAAAAGGATGAATGCCGCTTCCCTGTCATTTATGCACTCGAAAAAGCCCATTCCTCCGGTTGGTTGACGATATGTATATGCTTTTTTATTGTTGATGAAAACTGCAACCCTGCCGATAATACGCCCGCCGTCTGCAAGCAGAAAGCGCGTTGCCTCGCCATGCGAAAGGAATTCATTACGCGAAGGAGTAAAAATATTTTCTACAAGAATTTCAAGCGGTGCAACAAAATTCACATTGTCTTTATATAATTCCCGCTGAAATTTATGGAACTCCGCTTTGTGTTTTGTTGTTGTAACCTCTATTAGCCGCATAAACCACTCATAATATCTATACCATTATCTAATCGCTCTAAAAATGCTCCTGCACTTCGGTCGGAGTCTTTCCCCTCGCTCGGTTGCATGAGAATTTTCATCGCCGCTTGCCTTCACCCTCGACATTCCTGTACCAAAGTTCGGGCGTCACCTTCCCCACTTTATAAATCCTGTATAATTCCATAAGCAGGGTCTTATCGCTTTTAGACACGGCAGTCGATATTGCAGCACCCGCTTTTATTTCATTGATACGCTCAAAAGTTGCCCCAATAGTAGAAAGAGGCTCTAATAACATTGAGAAGTTTGCACCTAAACGAGCATCATCCTTAGAAGTAAATACATCTGCAAAATATTTATTCCAAACATCAATCGAAATTCTTTGCAGACTATCCCTCAATCCGGTAGCAGTAATTTCCGAACGATAGCATTGCTCCCACATATAAAATTCCGTTAACGCCATTCCTGCATATTGCATAGTACTTAAAAAACGGAAACCGGAGATAAGATTATTTTTTTCAAGCATATAAATACCAAGTCCGCCGGCAAAGGATTCGTTCGGCACGTTTCCCATAAAATAATCTGCCTTTTCCATTCCACCCCAAATCGCTCCGGAGGCAAGCATTTTTGCAATAAGGCAGCCCATATTATAAACAGCCGTTCTATAAGAAGATGACGATACTCCGGTATCATCAATACTCACAAATAAATGCCCTTTACTTCCGGAAAGAGCATCATAGTAATAAGCATTAACATCATTACTTACTATTATTTCTATATTTTTAAGAATAAACAAAACTTCATCATCCGAAAACCCTGTACTTTCAAGTATTCTCGGTATATCATTTTTTAGTGCGGTAACATTTGCATAAGGATACGGAACACTATCTGCAATAGTCATATACAGGTCATCAACAGTCAAATCTCTGCCCAACTCATTACGCAATACCTTGCATGCTTTCTTTGTTTCCTTACTTTCCAAAAGATTTTCCAATGTCTCTTTTATATCCTTTAAGGCAACTTCATATTTTTTATCAAGCGTTCTATACATGAAATTTTCTCTGAAATAGTTGTCGGCACTTAACTGCGCTTTCATAAAATCAAGTAAGTATTGATAGCGTTCTTTCTTTTTGACTTGACGTAAAAGCTCCTCACGGCTAAGTTCCATTTCATTTTCTACAACATATCGCTTTAACGCCCGCTCGGCATCAAGCAGAGGCTCGCTCATTTCGTAAGGCAGGCGCGATATAAACATATCCCCGATTCGGTAATAATTCCACTGCTGCCTTGAGCCGTTAAGCAATTCTTTTTCACGCCATGGGATATATGGAAAATTAAGTGCTATTACAAATGCAAGACGGTTTTCATAAAAATTATCTGCATAATAACGTATCGGACTGTAATTAGTATAAGCATCATCAAACCAATTGGTATTGCGTCCCGAATAGTCGCGGGTAAGTACAAGTTCATATTCCATTGCAGCCTGATGTCCGAAAATAGAGCGGGAATATTCTGATATTGACTTTGCAAGTTGCTTCCGCTCTAATGTATCATTCAGAAAATTGCCTTTGCAAAAATTTTCGTAAATAAGCTCATCTCCATCAATTTTAGGATTCCAAATACTTGCAATATGACGGCAACCTCTATATGTTCTTAT
>JAISVE010000018.1 GCA_031271725.1 Bacteroidales bacterium | reverse complement strand
CAGAATATGTTCCCGATTTGTAAAAATACCGGTTATTCCAGAAATAAGAGCCGCAACCCTCGCTATAAATAGTGCTTTCAGAGCCGCGTTTGAGCGAAAGTTTCAAAGACAGCGTGCTGTCGCAGCCGGAAGCAGAAGTTAAAAACTGAACGTAACTGCCCGAGTCGTCATACACAACTCCATTGTACAAATAACTTCTACCTTCGCAGAAGGAATCTACTACTAATGACGAAGCCTCAGGCATTACGCTTAGATGCAGCGTTACATCAACATCACAATCTTCATTTTGCAAAACCCTGTGATATGAAAAATCTCCAGCCGTCAAACAACTGTCGGATGGCAGGGTAAAACCGTTTGCAGCATAAGCGTAGCCGGCGCAGACAGTATCATACACGGTGCGCGGCACAGCATCGCTCACAAAAATTTGCCGGCTTGCAATATCAAAACAGCCGGATTTAGATATTGCGGTAACGGAAAAAAGGGAATCATGCAAAGGCTTTGCCGAAAGGCGCGTTGCGCTGTCGCCCGTATTCCAGCGATAACTCAAGGTCGTGTCATAAGAAAATTCAGGCAGTATGGAAAACCGCTTAACCGAACAAACATAAGAAGGGTAGTCGTAGCTGTTTTTCGTACTGCCTCTTAAATTTCCGTTGCTAAAATCCAAAACGTGCGCATATTCTTTATGATTTTGACTGCTTGTCCATATTACGCCGCCATAGGCAAAAGTGCTGCCATAGATATCGCCGGCACCTTCAAAAGCAGTGTCCCCTCCATATTCTACCAGCTTTGGACGGATATACCGATAAGCCATATAGAGATAGTTTGCTATTCCTGCAGAAGGCAAAAACCAGCCGTTGTCTATATCTACCTTGCAGGCGGCTATATCGGGATTAACAGAACAGTCGTAATAGTTTCGTATGGCGAGCGTGTTACTATAGCCGTTTGTATCATTAAGCTGCGCGACAGTTCCTCCTATCTCCGGAAGTGTAGGAACCACAACTCTATCGGGACTCCATACCGCTTTTCCCTGCTGTATAAGGTTAAGCATATAACCCATTATTTCTTCCGGATTGATCCAAAATACAATGCCTCTGCTTCCGTCCGGATTAACAATTAAATCGCCGATTTCAGGCTTTGGTATTTCCTGTCCCTGCACATTGCCGCATAGCATAAGCAAAAATAAATATGGGATAATCCTTTTCATTTTATACCTCAACAACTTTCTTCAAAAACGTTTCCGGCGAAACCACATCTATCTTTTCTCTCATTGCCCAACTGTCGGGCGATGGCGTAACAACAAAGGTATGTTCCGGAGCAATATCTTTCAAAGCAGTGTAATTTCCTTCGGAAAGCGATGGCGTGTATGAAGCCTTGCATTCAACGGCAAATGTTCGATTGCGCAGTTTCAAAACAAAATCTATTTCAGCTCCTCCGCTTGTGCGGTAAAAGAAGATTTCTGCTTCAGGATATGTTCCTTTTATGTTTGAAAGAACGATTTGTTCCCAGATTGCACCAAAAGCCGGATGTCCGGATAATTCCCGAAACGACCTGATACCGAGCAAAGCCGCAGTAATTCCGGAATCGGCAACATAAACTCTCGGTGCTTTAACCAAACGTTTGCCGAGATTGGATATATAGGGATGCACAACATGAATCATATAGGTGCTTTCCAGCAAATCAATATAATTTTTTACCGTTTGATTGCTCACTCCCAAGGCATTTCCCAAGTTGGAATAATTAACGGTTTGACCATTCAGATGAGCCAGCATTTGCCATATCCGCCGCATAATTGCAGGCGTAAAATTAACCCATTGCAGCATATCCCGTTCCAGGAAAGTAGATATAAAACTTTCTCTCCATTCAAAAGAAGCATCATTGTTTTCACCCAGTAAACTGCGTGGAAATCCACCACGTTCAAAGTATTGTTCTATCGTATGATTATTGTTGATTTCCGAAACTAAAAACGGTGTCAGCTGTTTGTAAACAATCCGCCCTGCAAGCGATTCGGAACTTTGCATCAGCAAATCGCGTGAAGCAGAGCCAAGTACCAGGAAACAGCCCGGTCTGTTCCATTCGTCAACCAAACTTCTAATTAGTGGAAATAATTCAGGTCTGCGTTGAATTTCATCAATACAAATCAACTTGTCTTTTTGCGTGGACAAAAACCATTCGGCATTTTCAAGTTTTTGCAAATCGGAAGGACGTTCCAAATCAAGATACAAAACTTCGGAAGACGAACTTGACATGATATGTTTGACTAAAGTCGATTTGCCGCACTGACGGGGTCCGATAATTGCCGTTACAGGAAAATTCCCTATGGCTTCCTTTACATTCTTTTCTATAATTCGAGTTAAATACATTTTGAATTTATTTGAGTTTCAATTGCAAACATACGAAAAAACATTCATTTATGCAAATTTCAAAGTTAAATTGAGATTTGCATAAACAAGATCTTTTCATTTTTTGCCTGTACTGAAATATCTGATTTGACGAACTGCAAATGTAAAATATCTATTATCACTGGATATGTATCCGGTATTACCAACAGCCATTGCATGGGTACTTCCCGACTGGCTCGATGACCACAAATTCGTTGTTGTCCCTATCGAAGCACCGGCAACAATAAAGGAAGGTCTAATAAGTTCCATATTTCCGAAAAGAACTCTCACCTGCGTTATTGCGGGTAAAAACCAACCGTTATCAAAATCCACCGCCCAAGCAGCGGGAAATTCGCTCGCATTGCCGAAAGCCCTTATTGCCTTTGTGTTTTTATAACCTGCCGTGTCAAAGTAGCTGATATTTGCAGCAGTGTTTGCCGAAAAATTGGTTACATTCGGAACAAAAACATACCTTGTTGCCGCTGACCATACTGTACCGGTATTTTTAACTGCTAAGCCGACAGCCCAGCCATGCGTTTTATCCGGAGATACCCAAAATACAATGCCCATTGCGCTTTTGCCCGATGCCGCAAAGTCCTCTACTGCTACAACAGTATCGCCCTCACATAAAATATCTCCAACCTTGACTTCGTAAAGTTCTTCCGGTGCTTCGTAATTTGCATAAGTAACTTGGAGTTGCACCGAGTCGTCCGAACATATTACATCTGTCGAACTTTTAACTGTAACATCGGGTGTGGGATATATGTTGAGATATAAATTGCGGATGCTGTCGCAGCCGTTTTGCGTTTGGTATCTTTGCGTAAAAATCTCAAAGCCAGCACTGTCCCGGCGCGGAATATCGAAACCGTTTTTTTTGTACTCCAAGCCGCTGCAAACGCTGTCTATAAAAGACAGGTAATGCGATGATGCCGGCTCTACAAACAGGGTTACTTCTGTGCCGCCGCAGCCGTTGGCAGCGTAAACTTTAAGTATATCGGGGGTGGACTTGTCCGTAAATTGCAGGGCAATTACGGCAGAGTTCGCCACGCCGTTG
>JAISVE010000006.1 GCA_031271725.1 Bacteroidales bacterium | reverse complement strand
TTTAATTTCTTTTCTTCTCTTGTTAATGTCATTCCAAAAGAATAGGCGTAAGAAATATTTATAACGTATTGAGTTCGCTTTTGCTTTACAACTTGCGGAGCAGTCCCTGTTCCATCACCGGCAGCAACATTATTCACAGTAAAAAGAAAAGTTGTTGCAAAGTTAAAATTATGTTTTTTAGCAAGTGTGTAACCCGCATTCAAACGTAAATTAAAAACATCCGACACAGCACCCTTTTCGCTGTTCATATCACTGTAAGTTGCCGCAAAAGATGTTTTCAACTCTTTGAAGAAATTTTTGCTCAGCATTAGACTGTAAGTTATAGCCTGCGAATATGCCTTCTGAGGCATTTCCGTATGATTATAGCTTACGGTAGCAGAGGCGTTGAATTGGGCAGGATTAAGTGAAAACTGATAAGACAGAGAAGCGTTGTAAATATTATTGCCTGCAAGTTCGGAATACTGCTGATTTTCCGAAGAACGCTGAAACATAAAATTTGCATTGATATTTTGGCGTTGTTCCTTTGTATTTACAATCGCGTAGCCAATGTTAGCAGAAGCCGTATAATTAAGTTGTGTAACATTTAATGTATCCAAGTTTTCATAAGGATTTGTTTGCGTTACCTGCGAATACACATCGTTTATGTACATATATGATTGCAGGTTGGAAAATGAAATGGCAAAATTAAATTTATCTGCGAAAAAGCTTCCGGAAGCATTACCGGAATATATAAAACGGCTGCTTGTATTATCTTTTTGTTTGTCCAAATTGTTTGTTTGATAACCGGCATCAAAAGCAAGGGCTATCTTTTTAATATTGGTTGACAGGTTTGCGGTTATATTTTGAAAGTCGTTAGTCATATAATAAGCACCGAGTGTAGTGTAATTTGGCGCAACGTATTCGTATGTTGCACCGAGCGAACCTATTCTGTGAGAATATGCCGCCTGCGCCTTTGCTGCGTGATATACCGACAAATCCCCTTTTGTCTTTAGAAAACCGAATTTATCGCTTTGCTCGGAAATATTCTTGTTTATTGCACTGAAACCGTATTCTGCCGAAAGTCGAAAACCATTTATAACATTCAAACTGAAATTTGCACCGCCTGTAAGGTTATCTTGCGGCAATACCGATAAACTGTCGGTATTTTCAAACTTTAGACTGTTTTTCAAATCCTGAGCCTTAAAGATATTTATACCTGCGCCGAATTTTTCTTTTTGATATTCCGCCTTAAAGCCGCCGCCGAGCCGCGTGTATGACAATTCCATACCTTCTGCAATGCTGTCGCTCGCTTTTTTCATTCTGCCGAACAGTGCACTAAACTTAAAACCGTTATCGGGAGTAAGTTCTACGCCACCTCCCAAAAGTTCGTGTCCTGCAAGAGTGTATGGCGAAAAACTCATTGAAGTATAGCCCGCATAAACCTTTATCCATTTATAAGACGGCGACAATGCAAAACGGTTAAAAGGCAGAGAGAAATTTTTGTCGAATCTTTGATTGCTGTATGTAAATGAAAGCGGCATATTAACCACACCGAATAAACTGAAATTTAAGTTTCCCGAAAGAGAATAGGCAAAAGGATTTTTCATTGCCAGGGAATCACCGGGAACAAGCGTGAGAATACCATTTGCCGAAACGCCACCGGATATATTGAGTACGGGTGCCTTTATCACCGCTTCAATATCCTGTGAACGCGCAACAACAAACATCATGGTAAATAAAAACAAAAATAGCCTTCTCACGAACTTACTTTTACTTCCTTGCTGAAATCCGAACTTGTTCCGTCAGTGTATTCCGCCTTTATTCGATACCTCACAGTTGTTCCGAATTTAACAGATTTATCAATAAAATTATTTTGGGATGTACCTCCAAGAAGCCTTAATGCTCCATCTTCTACCGCTTTATAAACTAATATTTTTTCTACCGTTTTATTATTGCCCACAACCCAACTGAGCACAACGCTATCCTGCTCGGCATTTACTTTAAGAATAAGTTCCTGCCCTTTTTTTTCTCCAAAGGCTTTTACACTTACAGGCGGTGAATATGCCGATAACAGTTTGCTGTCGTCTTCTGCACGCACTTGATAAGTGTAAAGCATGCCGCTTACAATATTTTTGTCGATATAACTGTTCGCCGGCAAACTCAATTGCGCTATCTCAACCAAACTGTCGTTTAGTTCGTCTTTACGATAAATACGATGCAACAGCACATCTTCGCTTGAGCTGCCGAGCCAATTAACCGTAAGTCTGTTTTTTTCCACAAGAATATCCTTTATAACAGGGGCAACAGGCGGAATTTTATCGGGAAGTTTAAGTTGCAAGATTTCGCCAAAGTCAGATCGGTTTTCTCGCAAATCTATTGCCATAACCCTGTAATAAACGTTTTTTGTGAGAGTATTTATGTTGATTGTGTCGATGTATAATGTATCTAAAACAACAGACGAATGAATATTCATAAATTCATGTTGAGGGTGATTGCTGCGGAAAACACGATAGCCCTTTATATCCTTTTCCGTGTTTGCTTTCCATGTAAGAAAAACTACTCCCAAAGAATCTACTTCACCAATAAGACCAACAGGCGGGGCAGGCGGAGTACTGTCGATAAGTTCGGCATAACTCAAACCTGCTGAAAATTTCTCAACACTGCCGTTATATACCGAAACAATATAATAGTTTGTGAGTTCAGGAGTACTATCGGTAAAACTGCGTTCTTGCGGGTTTATTCCTTCATGAATTTTTTCTTTAGCTGCATTGGGATTTGCGGAACGATACACACGAAAACCTGTTATATAATTCTCTAATTTTTCGGGATACTCCCAATCTAATTTTACCTTGTTGTTATCTATAACCTGCTTGTTTAAAATTACAGGAGCTTGTGTAATTTGCGGTTGCCCTTGCCCAAAAACAGAATCACTCGGCGGTCCCGTTTCACCAAAGGCATTTATCCCGCGTATGCGGTAATAAAAAACAGTATTATTATCCGGAAAAGTATCACTGCGGTATGCGCGTTCCGGCTCCACACCTTCGTCTGCTGCCTGTATAAATATACCTGTAGATAAGGGAGCGTAGTTTTTACCGTCTATAGACTTTTCCAATATATAACTGTTATAAATATGGCTTAAAGACAATATATCCCAGGAAAGAGCAACCTGCATATCTTTCCATTGTGCCGTCAAGTCAAGAGGTTTTGGAAGGGGTGTATATTCCGAAAGTCCTGTAAATACAAATGCCGTATCTATATGCAAACTGTCAGGCGCAGCAACATAAACAGTGTAAAGATATTTTTCATCGCGCATAGCTGTTTTATCCGTAAATGCCAAGCCTGATAACTGCGCCACAAGCGGAGATTGGTCGGCAGCAAACAATGCAAAGGAAAACTTGTTTTGCTCCTCTTTATATCTTTGGGCAATGGCAACAGGACTTATCAGCGGCACAACGCTTTCACCGAAAATACATTCCGCTGCTATCGGCACATACTTGCTTACGGTTTCATATTGCTGCCAATTATCAAGCGGCTGCGGCTTTAACAGCGCAGCAGTCAGTATAACTTTCTCACGCTCGCTAACAAGCTCTCCCTTTCGCAAAATAGTATGGCGTTCTATAACATAACCGTAAGTATTTGCCAGCTTCCAGGTTTCCTTATTTATCGGCGCGTAGCGCAACATTATGGAGTCCGCCTGCGCCGGACGCGCAAGAAGTTGCACACTGCCGATAATTTCATGCGCAAATTCCTGAGCTGAGATTTTGCATAAAAAACCTGCTACTATGAATGTGAAAAATACAATTGCTTTACTTATTATTTTCATAGCCCATAAAATTATAGTTTTTCTATTGCTCATTTGACTTTATTCTGTTTTAAGTGGCTTTTTAAAAATTTACATTTTCAATAATCCATTCTCGTATTTGATTTCTTAGTTTTGTACGGTACTCTGTGGATAGTAATACTTCTAATTCTTTTTTTGCTTCTCGGTTACGTTTGTCACGAGATAATCGCTGAGATGCATCTTTAACTGCATCTCTATAGTTTAAGCAAATTTCTTCTAATATTTCAACATTGGGGAAATTGTAAAAGTAACCATAGGTATAGACTTCATCAACAATCTCAGCCACCATAGGGCGATAATAAAAACCTTGTGCTATAGTGCCTCTAAATGTACCTCTTATGTACAATAAATCAAAAATATTTAATAATATTTCTTTGTTTTTAAGATACATTGCTACTTCTACTGCCTCACGCAGAGTCCATATACTGTCATAATAATAAAATTCATATATCAATGCCTTGTCATTAGTTGTATCCCAGTTAGTATTTTTTAACACATAAGATAGTGTATATCTATCCAATAGCACTTGCTTAACAGAATCGTCACCAAGTTTTGCCAATGCCATGAGTACAGACGGTTGGTCATATTGAGGATTTCCAATAGCTTTCTTTAGTATAGGAATTGCTTTTTCTATATGCCAATTACCAGCAGTAAGTATCATTACTCTGGGCATAATATCATTGCTACGCAATCTTATATATCTTTCCTTTCTTTCTGTAATATATTTTTGATAGTATTCTTGAATACAAATAGTATCTCCTGCTTTACATCGGCGATTACGTAAAATGTGTTCTTCCACATCCTGTATTTGTTCTGGAGTATGAGGTAGCATACTATCCACTACTGCTTTTGGAATCTCTCTATTTAATGCTTTAGCAAATTTTTCCTGTACACTATCAGGTAGAAGAACAGGTGTATCCCAGTAAAATTCTAACTCAGAATATGGACGAGTTTCTAATCTATAGTTAATTTCTTCAATAGACATTTGAGCCGCTAACTTTACTGTACTAAATACACATAACGCAAAAATAATAATGTATTTTTTTATCATGACTCTATTTTATATTTCTAATAATTTTTTCTATTTGTATTTTGAAAAACATGTTTCGCTTTTCAACGTTATAGTCCATATAGTTTGATTTTGTAAAACTTGTTTTAGGTACTTCTTTGACAAATGGATCACCTCCAAAATCAACATCTAAATACATATCGTCTAATCCTAAACTATGACCAATTTCGTGTATTATTGCTTTATACTTATCTCCTTCTGTTACGTTATCCCACAACATAACAGCAAAATTATTTTTTCTGTAAACTCCACCAAACGTAATCAGTCCATCAGATTGGATTACCGGTATGTCTGTAACTACAACATATATTTTATCAGGATTCTGATTCGTCTTAACTGAATTTCCTCCACCAATATCACCTATGCAAGCCTTCAATACATCACTATAAATATTATCAAAAGTAGAGGTTTCTGTAATATTTAGTTTATTTTCTATAAGTATTTTATTCTCTAATACATCAAATTGTACAAATGCCTGATTTAAGGAATTTAAATTTAATAAATTTTCAAGTGTTGAAACATCAATTTTATTTGCTGGATTTTCCAAATTAGAAGCAAAATAAATAATCTGCACATCTACTTGCTTAATTTGTGGTTTGCTTACTACAGCACATCTTCCTATTAATTTCTCTTCCTGTAGACAATATTTATCGGCGCGATAAAAAGAAACATAAGCAGGATCATCAAAACTATTATCTGAAAAATTATTTTTAATACTAATAATAAGTTTATCTTGTTCCCTATAATATTCGGGTTTAAGTCCATCATCTGCCACAACGTATATGTTATCTCCTTCTATCTTTTCTGATAATTTTACTTTTAGTTCAGCTTGATTTCCTTTCAGTATTGTTAAATAAGGCACATACAATGTTTCTGCTTTATTTTTATCGTTAATAATCTGAATAGTTTCATATTGTCCCGATTCTTTAAGAATAAAATCATTTTTGAGATTTTCGGTATTATCAAAGCCAAATTCGCCATCATAGTCATTGGGAGTTGAAAGTAGTACATAAGGGGATTTTTTAACAACAAAAGTAAATTTTGCAATGTCTGCTTTTTTCTCCTTACCTTTTTCGTTTATATATTTCTCACAAATCGTTACCTCAACATCTTTATTGGCTATAGTGATCTCATTTACTAATGTTGAATCTACTATATTTTTATTTATCTTCCATTGGATATTTGCAGCGTTTATTGTATCACCATTGTTCTTGCGCAATTCCATTTTCAAGGTTTGATTATCATAGACAAGTTTAAATTTTTTATCAGCAGTAACTTCTTCTACATCATCATTAATTACAATCTCAT
>JAISVE010000004.1 GCA_031271725.1 Bacteroidales bacterium | reverse complement strand
CTTTTTGCACCGCTTTTACTTCGCCATAAAGTGCAAAGTCGGAAGCAAAATACACTTTACCCCCTCCGCACTTTTTTAGTCTTGCAAGTATTTTATCGTCAATGCTTTGCATATTATTTCTGCCTTTATTTTGTCGCCAAAAAACATATAATTGGCGACAAATTTTCGACTGCAAAGATAATGTAATTTTGGGAATAAAAATATATCGAAGATTTATTTTTTAATTTTGGGAAAATTGAGAATTTATTTTTTCCAAAATTAACGGCACAATACAATGCCTTTTTTGTGCCAACAAAAAGCGCACCCCTTTTGGCGTTTTTTGTTTTTGCAAATATCTTATTTATAATGCCTTATGCTGTGTAATTTCAATGTTTTTGTCCGATATTTTGCTAATATTTAGGACAAAAATAGACATAAATATGCGATAAATTTGTGTCTGAATTTTGTAACATATATATCGTAAATATGTAACAAAACAATGCTTTTTTTGTTACAAAATCAGGGCAAATTTACACTACATTTTTCAAATCCTTTCTTTGAGGATTTGTAGGATTTAGAGGAAATGGCGGAAATCCCCCCATTTCCTACATATCCCCTATTTCCTCAAACGGGGGATTTACAAAAACCAAAGATTTTTCTTGCCAAATTCGGGCAACTCGGCATCGGAAAAATGCGGTACGATTTCGGCGACCATTTCGGGGTACTTTATCGTAATGGGTAAATTTTGTTGTTTTACCGACTTCCAATACATACGAGAAAATTTATACACTTGGTCTAACAATTCGGCATACAAAGCGTTATCAAACTGAATTTCTTTATTGGCGGCTGTGATTTTTACTTTGATTGGGAACGGATAATCTTTTTTGCCTTTGCTCGTGGCGAATGTTTCGTCGTATTTTGCACTATTGTAGAGTAAAAATTGATTTGCGCCAACTCTTACAACCGTTCCGCTTGTTGGCATTAGGTCGGTGGCTGTGGTGTCAAAGGCGACAATGTCCTGCGTTTCGGTTTTGTTGATTGTAACAATGATTACAGGAATATTCAAGCCTAAACGGTAGAGCATATCAATAATGGGCTGTGCCTCTTTCTGGCTCATTGTTTTGTAATAATGGATTATAAGGCGTTCCGCGCTCTCGTGTTCTACGACATAGTGCATTAGGGCTTTGCGAATACCGGCAACCAACTGTATAAGGTCGTTGTCGCGGTAACAATCGAAGTTTTGGAAAATACCGTTTTTGTTGAAACGAAATGCACTGCCCACATAGCGTTTCCCGATTTTTCTTGACTTAAAAGCACCAACACCGACAATCAAATCATTTTTGCCGGTATTTTGCAGTTGCCAGGGAATGCCGCCTAATTTTGCAAGTAAGGCAATGGCAATGTTCGGTAAATGGAATGAGAAATATTGGTCGTTGTGGCGTTCCCTATAAATTGCCTGCGAAGTTATGCCCTTGTCAAGCAATGCTTCTTTTATCTGATAGTAAATATCGTGGTGCGGATTGTCTGTGTCGTCTTTTTTAATGGGACTTACATAAATTGCTACATAAGTACAGCCATTTGCAAATTGTTTTTGAGCAAGAGCCTTTTTGATTTCCTGTACTGCTGTATCAAGGTTTTGAAATGTGATACTGCCGTTTGTTTCGGTGTAAAATGGCTGTTTGATATATTCGGCAAGTGCGGGAAAACTTGATTTTATTTCGCCTGTATTGCGGTCGGTGTATGTCTGCCCTTTTGTGAAAATATTGAATAATGCCGTTGTATGTGCAGTGTCGTTCTTGTGATAGATAAAGAAAAAACGCACATTGTTGTTTGGAATTTTCGGGGCTTGATATGCACCGTTTTTCAGTCCGTTGAATGGTGCAATATCTGTTTTGTTATTGCTAAACAGGAGCGTGTTTGAGTTATAAGAGGTCTTAAAAATCTTTTGCTTGGGTGCTTGAATAAAGCCGCTTGTGTCTGTTTGCAGGATTGATTGAAATTCATCTGTAAACAGATAGTCTTTGCAAAACTCTGAAATTTGTTTGTAAGTGGAAATGTATTTGTTAGGATTTAATTCTCTATAAAGTGAAATATTTAATAATTTGGCTAATTGATTATTAAGCACAGGATAAACTTTGTTTATTTCTGCTTTTTGGTCGGTAGTGAGATTTTTGTATTTGGCAAGTTCGCCGTTTGCGATTACCAAAGAAAATAATTCAGGTTGTATCTGTGTGAGTTGCGAAACAGGCGTAGTGTAAACGGTTGAAACTCCCTCGTAAGTTACAAGCAATTCAAAGCTTTCTGTTATTCGGGCGTGTTGTGGATTGAGCGTAAATTTGTGGAATTTTGTAATGTTCTGTTTTTGGTCGGCTTTTATCCAAATTTCTACACCGTCCACGAAATTATAACATACTGCGGGAACACGACCACGAAAGTAAGTATAAATCAAATGCCTTGCATAGTGCAACGCAAAGCGTGGACAATTGTTTAGGTCAATGGTTACGGTGTATTTATCGCCTTTACATTCGGTTTCTTCGCTGCTAAAAGAGCAATACAAGAATTTGCACTCCGTAAGCGTGTCGGTGTGTTGTTGCCACAATGCGGGACACTCGTCGGCAAAAACGACTTGCGGGTGGGTTTCTTCGACTTTTTCGGAATACAAGTTTATTGTAACCGTGTCGGTTGGCAATTTGAATGAAAGTAGGTTGAATTGCATAGAATTTATTGGTGAAAAATTAAACGATTTTTACTTGGTCTTTAACCATACTGTTTTTGGCAGTTTTAATTTCGATTGAGTAAAAATCTTCATCGCAATCAAGACACTCAAAAGCATATTCTTTATTCCGCGATTTTTGTAATGGCTTGTTGCAATGAGGGCAAAGATTTTGTGTTTCTATGTTGTTTTCTTTATTCATTCTTTTGGCTTTCTAAAATTAATAATATTCTGGTGATTATGATTGATTTTATAAGCATACGGATACCCAAACGGATACAAGGGTTTGTTGTCCTGCAATAATACGATTGTACCGACAAACTCAAAACCACAATTTTGCATAGATTTTACAATGTCTGCCTGTACGCAAACTTCGGCTTTATCTACTGTGAAGTCGCTGATAATTATGCTTGTGTATTTGCCTGCGTTTAATACAGCAAAGCACTTTTTCATTATTTGCTCAAACGACAGCAAAAAATCTTTGTATGTTTCTTTGTTTCCTAAATCATTTTCAAATTCGGAGTAATATTCAACCCCAATCCTGCTACCGTTTCTAAAACCTTTTTCGCTTTGTTTGCGTAATCCTTCGCCCTTATTTCGTAAAATATTATGATAAGGCGGTGAAGTAACAATATAATCAACTTGTTTGACTTTTTTTAAAACTTTATTTGCATCGCCAATACGATAATGATAATCTACTTTTTCTGAAAATCCTTTCTTGCTTAATCGCTCTATTGCTAATTTTTTATATTCCTCGCTTAAATCAATTCCCAATCCAATTCTTTGTATGTTATTTGCAGCAATTAATGTCGTTCCGCTGCCACAAAAAGGGTCTAATACACTCATTCCCTTTTTGGTAAATATACTAATCAGTTTCATTATGTCTTTAATCATAAATGGTGCAGGGTGTTTGAAAGCATCTTTATCATCAACACACTTTTCAGATAGCCAAAAACTTTTTGTCAGTTTCAGCCAATCTTTGCCTGTGAGGTCATTTAACTTGTTTCTGCTGTCTATTTTGCCTTCCATTTTATTAAAGTTCTTTTACAAATGTATTTAAAAGTAGCAAATCAATCTTTCGAGAAGATTTTATATTCTCAATTTCACTGTAATAAATGTATTTCCAATTATATTTTTTAAAGTTGTCAGTAAATAGTGGGTCGTTAATTCCCAAAAATTCGTCTTTGCGTTTGTCTGGAATTACCATTATTTTTTGAATATCAATCTCAACATTTGACGCTCTTTGTATGCCCGAAGTGAACTTTGTTGTGTTTTCAACTTCAATAATATATTCTATCTTGTTGTCTTTTAGCCACAACATATCAATCATTGCAACTCTGTCAATTTTATCTTTTTCCAAAGGCAAAAAACTCAAATCCTGCAAGTCCGCAAATTCATATAGTTTTTTCCCGTTGTAATTTTCGGGTTGTTCGCGTTTGCCTACAAATACCTGATAGCCCATTTTATGTCCTATTTCAGACAAGAAATAAAGCATTTCGGTATGTTTTGTGTATTCTGATTCCAATTCCATACGGCGATACAACCATTTCCCATTTGATTGCGTGGCGTATTTTTTTAGAACTTTGTCAATGGATTT
This sequence comes from Bacteroidales bacterium, assembly GCA_031271725.1. The sequence goes on along the minus strand of JAISVE010000004.1, from coordinate 7,552 downwards.
TATATCAGGCGTTAAACCGTTGGGGTATCGTTGGAAAATGTCGCCAAGAACATCATCTAAACTTACGGCTGTTTTTCTACGGAGTAACGCAACAATAGAATCTTCAACTCTGTCAGTCAAAAGTTTGTCGGGATATTTTATGTGATTTGCAGGATTTATAAACCACCAATAATTGCCAGCCTTGTTGTCGCCGTTGGTTTTTATTGTAAAAATTCTACCAATCTGTTTTTCTAAAATATGCTGAATATTACTGTCAAAATCTTCCAAGTCAAAACCTGCACTCGAAATTTCAGCCAAAATGCCGTTAAATAAAAATTGATAGGGCGTTGGTTCATTCCGTAAGGCAATGATTTCTATCGCCTTTGTCAAAACAAAGTGTTCAAATTCCGTTTTGTCGTTTTTGATTTGTGTAGTAACAGATTTCACGCAACGGATATAAAAATCAGTTCCCGAAGTGCCGTAAGGATTAGCAACATTTGCCTCTCCTGTTCTGCGATTTTGTTGGTGGATTACTTTTTCTATTTTGAAGCCTGCAAGTGTTATTGATTTCAAAAATGCGTTCCAAATTGGCAATTCTTTATTGTGGAAAGTAAAAACAATTTTACCATCTTCTTTCAGCAGTTTGTATAAATTTTTTAGGGCATTAGTAAAACGCTGCTTGTAAATATCAATGCCGATTATTCCTTTTTTGATAGTTATTTCTGCCTCTAAATTTGGCTCGTACTTTGCGTTGTAATGTTTTAACCAATTAAGCCAAATCAGCGACAAATCAAGATATTGTACCAAACCACCGTAAGGCGGGTCTGTCATTATAAAATCAATGGAATTTTCGGGAATGTAATCTAAAATTGTGTTTATGTCTATTGTGCCGTATTTAATATCAAAACCCGAAAGTTTATTTTTCTGCTTATTGCTGTAACTTACATTGGTAATTTTAGGCAATTTGCCTAAATAATCGACAACAGAAGACAAACAACTTTCCACCGATTGTTTCCCAAAACAACTGCCACGGAAAACCATTAAAGCATTCATTTCCATTTTACGAGCGGCACAAATGTAAGCAGAACGCCCCCAACTTGTAGAATAATCCCTGTTTGCTGCCTCGCGTCTTGGAACGGACATTTTTGTACAAAGGTGTAATGTTTGAATAAATCCAAAAAGTAATTGCTTTTTCATGTCGTTATCCGCGCATTTTAGAATTTCATCATAGATTTTTGCTAAAATATACACATTTCTTCTTGTCCAAAGATTTGAAAAATTATTACCTCCGATACACTGTAAAAAATTTGCAGAAAAAGACGGTGATTGTGGAAATAATTCATCGGGATACCAAAATGGAATTTCAATCTCTGCCATTGAATTACCTTTTTCAATATCCGTTTCATTTGGCTTGGACAAGTATCGGTCGGCTTTTTTCTTTTTGGTGTTCTTTTTTTCTTCAATTCCGAGTTCGTAAAGTTGCCCACTGTCCCATTTAAAACAAACAACTTCTTCTAAATCATTGTTTTTTCTTGATTGAGTAAAGAAGTATTTTTTATAAACTTCGTCTTTCTCTATTACGGAAAGAATTTTATTAACCTCTGTTTTGAATCTTGTTTTATCAAAAGACACAGACATTACTTCAATAATAAAAGAGGTCAGCGGGTTTAAGTCAAAAGCAATCGCTTTTTTATTTGCTTTGACTGCCTCAAATACGCTAATTGCACTGCCCGCGAACGGGTCTAAATACAGTCCGTTTCCAGAAGTGTAGTTTGCAATATATTCACGCCAAATATTGTGCGGCTTTTTGCCCCAATATTTCATTGCCGTATAAATCGGTGGGCGGACATCTTCTACTAATGCGTAATTTAATTCTTCCATATTATTTATTTTTTTTACCTAATGAATTATCGGCAATCTTTAATACTTTTCTTGCAATACCTGTTTCATCGGCAACTACTGCGGTTACTTGGTCGGCAAGCCAAAGGGCAAGCAATTCTTCAGGGTCGAATTGTAAAACTTCTGCAATGATTGGAATTTGCTCTCTCTTAGCTCGGCGTTCCCCGCGTTCAATACGGCAATACATCGGTGTATCAATAGACAATGCAGAGGCAATTTGCTTTTGATATAATTTCTTTTCTTCACGCAGTTCGTGAATTTTATCCGAAAATAACATCTGCTTTGAACACATATCTGACTTGTTTTAATTACCAACGGCAAAATTACGAATAAATTGTCAAACAAAGACAATTTAGAGCAAGAAGTTTTCAACACCAAAAAAGGACAGCAGCTTGAACTATCCTTTTTCTTTACAACTTCTTGTATTTATCGTGTGCAAAGTGGTTTATCAACCCGCTTTCTTTGAATTTCCGAATGTGTTTCTCGGCGGTTTTATCTGAAATGTTGAGGCTGTGAGCGGTTTTCAGGTATTCCTGCCTTGAAAATTCGAGCGGCAAGGTTTCTAAAAACAGTTGCTTTTGATTGGGCTGTTTTGGTGTTGCGGTTTCAGCGGGCAAGTCCTCGTGAATTTTAGCGGCGTGTTGAATTAGAATTTTGACTAATTCCATTGCCGTATTGAAATCGCTATCTTCGCAAATCATCGGGCTTGCAATGTGTCCTGTGTCCATTATCCGCAGGGCAGTTAAAATCATTGCTACACGAAAGGTTATCAATCCCAAACGGCGGACTGTTGCCAAATAATCAACGCCACACAAATACAGATATTGATTTTGAGCCTGCGAAAAATAAGTGTTAAATGCTTGCTGTTGCTTTGCCGTAAGGCAAAAGCGTAGCGGTTCGGATTGGTATTGCAGGGTTTTGTAAAAATCGAAAAACTGATTGCCTAAATGCTTAAAATAATCATCAAGCGTTTGGCTGTCATCGCCCGCAAAAACATCTTTCCACACAGGTAATATATTCATATAGTAGAATATAAAACGGCTGAATAAGCCGTTTTCGGCGTTGGGAATGAGTGCCGAAACTTGTTTTGGCGTTCCCGAAAGCAAGGCAGAAAGGCGGGGTGTTTCGAGTTCTACATATTCGCGGTCTTTACGGCGGTTGTACGATATTGTTTCGTGGTGGAACGCCTTACGAAAGCCATCTGAATAGTTGCCGTGTTCGCTCTTGAAAGTTTGGGCGAGCGTGTCGCCCTCTGTTTCAAAAATCAATCCTACGCCTTTGTTGTCATTTAGAATTTGGAAAAGTCCTGTTGAACTGTTATTTGCAGGAATGATTAACATTCGTAGCGGTGGCTCTTGCGGGCGTTCCAAGTCGGTTTTGTCTTTTGTCATTGCGTACTCGGTTTGCTTGCGTTGATATTCTTCGTGTTCGGCTTTTGCCAATTCTCGCAAAGAACGGTGTATTGGCTCAACTAATTTTCGGCAAAGCGTTAATCTGCCTTTACCTGCTGAGGCTTGGGCGGTTACGAAAAGAAACAAATTTGGATAAACATTTCTTTCGGCATAAACTCCGTAAATGTTCGGCAAACAAGGCGAAATAGCCACAAGTGAGCCAAGCAATAAAAGGTCTTTATCTTCGGGCGAAGTGGCTTTTGCGGTTGCCCATTGCAGGAAGTTTGGTAAATTTTGATAAGTTGTTTCGGGGATTGTTGGCAAAGGCTTTTCTGTTGTTTCCTCTATTTCTGCCAAATACTCCATTTCCGCTAACGGCGGATTTAGGGATTTGCTTTGTTGTCGGGGGACTTTTGGGACAGGTGGGACTTTTACGGAAACATCAATGCCTGCCGATTTTGCTAAATGGTACAGGGTTTTGATAGAAACGCCGTTGCCGTTTGATTTTAGGCATTTGTCGAACTGTTTATCCGTTTCGCTTTGATTATATTTTGGGTAAAAGCGACTTAAACGGTGGTAGTAGTTCCGCCCGCTTTCGCCCAAAGCATCAGCGAGGGCAAAGCCTAAATCTCGCCAATCGGCGTAGTTTGGGGCAATGTCGGTGTTTGTACTTTCTATTCTTTTTGTGATTATTTCAATATCGCTATCTGACTTTAAGGAAGATAAGGAATTGAAAGTATTTGAGGATTGGCGAGGCATAGCCGTTGCCCAATCTTTGGGGTTAAATGTTTTCTTGCTCATAATTATTTCAAATAAATGGGGTTGATAAATGCCTGCGGGTCGTGTGGTAAGAAACAGGCTCTTGAAATATCTTTGCCTGATTTGTCAGCCTCAACACCGTAGGTTTGTTGAATGTAATTTGCAACTGCAACGAAATAGTCGCTGTGCGTTATTTCGGTGGTGTCAATGGAAATAATCCATTTCAAGCCATCGCCCGAAGGACTGCAGAAAAGTAGTTGCGTGTCGAAATATTCATCTTTCAAAAGACGATTAAATAGTGTTTCAACGCTGTTTAAGTGGTCGAAATCAACGCACAGCAAGCCCGAATATTTTACGAGGGCTTTGTCGTTTCGGGCAGTAAATACGCCCGAAAAAGTGCAGTAATCGAAGTTTGTGGCTTTGAATTTTCTTGCTTGGGCGACATCGGAAATTGCTCGCAATTTTTCAGTGTGGGCTTTGTAGTAGTTGCCTTTGATTGCGTTGTAAATTTGCAACAAAGAAACCGTCTTGTGCGGTTTGGTGTTGGAAATTGGGGCTTTGAAAAAGGAAAACAAAGGACTGCAAGGACTTGGGGGACAAATAGAATTTGTAACGGATTTTTGAGCGTTAGCGTAAAAATTTTGTTGTTCGCCGATACGCAAATGCAGTTCTTTATTTAGCGTTTTCAATAATTCATCGCCTTGTTGTTTGTAATGCAGTTCGGCAAAGTCGAACGCATCGCCCGCAAGGATAGCGTTTTCACTATCTTTGTGGCGGGCGTGTTCTTTATCAAGGGCATTGCCTAAAATATTTTCTTTTTCAATGAAAATATGCAATGTTTCTTTATTGGCATTGAAAGGATTGCGGACTTTCCCGCAATCTCTTTCAACCAATCGCAACACAATTTCATCGGAATAATACGAGCGTAAAATATGGCTGTAAATACCTAATCCGTAATGTGTTTTGCTAAAAATAGCCTCTTTACTTATTGTCGTCATAACTCCGAATTTTGTACATTGTGTAATTGTCTTGTAAAATCCGCAGAATGTCGGAACGCTTGTAATAGAGTTTGTTGCCAATGCGTGAATACGGCAAAGTGCCGTTTGAACGCAGGGTTTGCAGGGTGCGGGGCGAAATGTGCAAGGTGTGCATCACATCTTGTCCGTCAATCCAATCTTCGATCGAAGCCGTTTCTGTTTGTTTTTCAACAAGTGCTTGCATACAAGGAAGTTGTGCAATGGCTTTTTCAAAGTCGCTTTGCGGATTTTGTGCGATTTCGCATAAAATTTCGCTAATGTGTTTCGGGTTGCTCATCGTTTTGCCCTCCCTCTTTTGGTTATGTAATTGGCGGCTTTTTGCTCTACCTCGCTTGCCGAAGCGTTGCGACGGCTTGTGAGCCACAAATCCAATTCTGCCCTGCGGAAATAGAGTTTTTTACCCTGTGGACAGTAACAGGGAACGGCGTTTGCACTTGTGAGTTTGTACAAATGACTGCTGCTTAAATCGAGGTATAAACAGGCTTCCGCAAAATTGATAATCTCTTTTTGTAAAAGATTTTGTTCGACCAATCGCTGTTCGATTGCATCAAGTTTTGATAAAATATTCTCTTGCATAATTTTTAAGAATATCGGCGTGGGATTTTGAGCGTGCCAATAGCAAAAAACCACTATCCAAAAACTGAATAGTGGCAGCAAAAGAATTGGGTAAAAAAATGGTAGTTCACAGGTAAATTTCGCTTACCTAATTTACCCTATTTTTATTTGTAACACATTGATTTATAAATTATAATTTATTGAAAAACAAAAAAGGTAAATGCAAAAACATTACATTTACCCCTAACAAAAGCAAGCAAAGGAAAGATATTTACCCTAAAACTTGTTTGACTGTTTGATTGTATCCGCTTGGTGCTTGGCTGAATTTTGTTTTGAGCGTAGAAAATTCTACAATTTTGGGCGAAAATTCATCGAAAACTACCTGCATAAATTCAATCCAAATGTCCTGTATGGAACTGTATAATTCTTGGTGTATCACATATAAGGTATATCTAAACCAAGTTTTGGGAATATTGCATTTCGGGATTTTGCGTGTAATTGTTGGGGTTGTTCCGTATTGTATCAAGTGTTCCACATATCCAACCAACAACTTGTAATCGCTTTCAGGCATATACCTTTCGTTGTTTTTTGGATTAACTCCATTCAGAAAAGCCAAATGTTTGTGAGCAATGGCAAGTTTGGTTTTTATCTGCATCGGCTTGATAGTTGGCTGCGGCTTTTTCTTTATGTCGGCAACCTGTTTTTCAATCACAATCTTAAATAATGCGCTTGGGTCTTTGAGGTAAATTTCCCTTTGTATGTTTAAAAATGATAACAGATTGTGAGCAATGGCAATATCGCTTTTGACTTTATAAATGTTGGTTACAGATATTTCCGAAATAATTTCGTCTATTGCGTTGGCTCTGTCTATTGCGATTTCTTCCCTTTCGCAACGCTGTTTGAATATGTTTTTTTGCTCTTTGATTATCAGATTGCTAAATTCAACCGTGATTAGTTGTTCAAACGCGGGTATTGCTTGACTTGTACTTTGCAAGAAAATAGCATTTTCGAGCGCACAGATAACAGCGATTAGCGTGTTATCTGTTGGCGATTTTTCAAGGTCGGCGTAAAGTTGCGAAAGCAAACTTTGAGCGTTGGTGGTATTGAACGAAGTGAAAAGCCGTTGTGCTTGGTGTATGTGTTGGTTTTTTTGATAGGCTACGGTTTCGCTCTCATCGGCTTGCCGATTGAGTTGCGAAAAATAAAAATCTGAAAATGGCTTGTAATCAGTTTCGGACAAAAGCACATCAAGCATCAATGTTATTTCAAAATAAAGTTTGACGATTTGCGTAAGCAAAAAGTCAAAAATTGGGTTGGGCTGCGCGTGTTCCCGAATATTTTTTGCATAGCGAGCAAGCGATTTTAATACATCTTTAATTTCTGCTTTTGCGCAAATATCATCTTTCAGAATTTCAACGGATTGCAATAAACGAAGTTTAATGCGCTTTGCCTCGGCGATTATTACGAAGTAATAATACCGCTCTATTTGTGTTTGCGGTGCGGGCAAAGGTAGATTTATTTCGGGCTGAAAATAATCTACATCAATGCTCGTGTAATTTGAATTGCTCAATAATTGAGTAATATTTACAGGCGTGTCGGCATTGAAATTCATTTGTGAATTTTTACCTAAAACCTGCTGTAACCGCCTTTCTATTTCGGGTAATGCTTCGGGCATATTCCCTAACAAGTGGTAGATTTCCGAATAATCGGCGGCGGCTTGCCCGCTTTGCGGGTTGAGGCTGCCGTGAATGATATTGTTGTATATTGTAAGTTCCATATTATTACGGATTTATATTTTTATTTCGGGAAAACAATCTATCGCCTCTCGTGCGCCTTTGTCGGTAATATTTGCATAGTGTTTTATCGTAGTTTGTACGGATTTATGCCCTAACAACTTGCTGACTTTGTAAATATCAACATTATTTTCCAACA
>JAISVE010000119.1 GCA_031271725.1 Bacteroidales bacterium | reverse complement strand
TCGACTTGCATGTATAAAACACGCCACCAGCGTTCGTTCTGAGCCAGGATCAAACTCTTCATTGTATTATACTTATTTCTAATACCTGCGTAATTGTCCCGACAGTTCGTATCACTTTTATTCTTAAGTCATTGACTTGAGCTCTCACTCAAGCATATCTCCAAATTCTTCAATTAGCTCACTGCAATCTCAGTCGCAGTAACCCCTCTCGCGAGAAGTGAAGCCAATTATAACTCTTTGTTTTTGAATTGTCAAGCAATTTTACGAGGTTTTTAAAGTTTTTTTAAGGATTTTGTCAAAAAATCGTAAAAAATGAGGTGGGAGGACACAAGCTTTATAAAAGATATAAAAGTAAAAGATAAAAAATTAATATTTAAGCGCAAAATTTCGGAAATGAACTCAAAAAAGCTTATTTGTCTAGAGAAAAGAGAAGAGGTGGAAATATGTTAATGTATAATATGCAAAAAAGCATAGGATTGAGATAAAAAGTATCCCATATGCTAAATTAAAATACCAATCCTTCAAATTCAAAAAATAAACATATTTTAAAGATAAAGTAATTAGGAAAAACCCATTCCTATAAATTTCAATCGTATTTTAGCAATAAGTTTCTAATTAATATAAATTCATCTCACACCTAGCTAAGAATGATCTATTTGATAGATGATAAGTAATGAAAAATAATATTAGATTCACAATCAATAAAGGTCATATTTTTAAAATAATTATAGCTTATTAGAATTGTTTAGTATATTTAAAGTTGGTCACAATTTAAAATTAAAGGAAATATGGAATTGACGAGAGAAAATGCAAATTCGCGAAATAATAATATGTGGTAAAAGATTATGAGTAAAAGGCTTATTGAGTATAAAAATAAATTATCAGCAGAAGATTTTTTTAAAAAATATTCTGCTAATGGTAAACCGATACCTATTAGCTTTAGAACTTTATTTCCAGAATTAAGAAAATCAGACAGATATACTCATTTAATTCACTCCTATCCAGCGAAACTTTTATGTCATATTCCTTACTTTTTTTTGAATAATACATATTTTTCTCAAAAGGGGGAAACAATATTAGACCCTTTCTGTGGCACCGGAACAGTTCTGCTTGAAGCAAATTTAGCAGGACGCTGTGCCGTTGGTGCTGATGCCAATCCATTGGCAAGAAAAATAGCAACTGTAAAAACTCGAAAGATAGATACTGTTCGCTTAGAAAAAAAGTTGATTACTTTAATTCATAAAGCCCAAAACCTTTCGACAATAGAATATCCAGACATTAGGAATAGAGATTTTTGGTTTCCCATTAAAACACAAACGCAACTATCAAAAATTTGTCAAGCTATTAACGAATTACCTGCTGATGAATATAAAGATTTTTTTGAAATCTGTTTCTCAAATTGCGTCAAAAAAGTAAGTTATGCCGACCCACGAATTGCAGTTCCTGTCAAAATTAATCCGGAAAGATTTGACAAAAAAAGTGAAAGGCATAAAAAAGTAGCAAAACGCTTGTCTGAACTTGAATCAATCGATGTTTTTGAAAAATTTAAAACAATAGCTACTGATAACACACAGAGAATTAAAAATCTCCCGAATGATATAAATAATGTATCATCAAAAATAATATCTGAAAATGCCAGACTTTTAACTTCTTCCATTGGCAGTAAGGAATTATTATCAGATGGATGTATTGACATGATATTAACTTCGCCACCCTATGCAGGGGCACAAAAATACATTCGTTCTTCAAGTTTAAATTTAGGTTGGTTAGGACTTACAGCAAATGAAACATTAAATGATTTAGATAAAAAAAATATCGGCAGAGAAAATTACCTGACTTCCGAAATAAAGGAGATAAAAACAGGAATTAAAAGTGCAGATGAATTATTGTCTGTATTATTTGTAAAAAATAAACTACGAGCTTACATTGTAGGAAACTACCTCATTGAAATGAAAGACGCTATTGATGAATCAATAAGAGTTCTGAAAAAAGATGGATATTTCGTAGTCGTAATAGGCAACAATAAAGTTTGTGATATGGAATTTAATACTCAAGAATATTTGTCGGAATATATTCAAAGTAAAGGGCTTGAGCTAAAGTTTAAACTAATAGACGATATAAAATCGTATGGATTAATGACAAAGCGCAATAAAACTGCCGACATTATATCCAGAGAATGGATTTTGGTTTTTAGGAAATAAATGAAAATATGACCGATATAGAGATAGAAGCGCAAGAAAAGCTAAAAGCAAAAATAAAAGACCTTAATGAAACACTTTGGGACTATAAGGCATTACAACCTAATTTGGAAAAATGGCTTGCTAATTTTTCCAATGAAAAGGAACAATTTCACGCTCTTTACCTCCTGTCAAAGTTTATGTTCTTTGGAGATGTTCCTATGAAAAAATTATTAAAATCTTTGTATAGAGATTTATATAGGTATCCAATAATTGATAATATCAGAAGAAATAATGGTAATACATTAGACAAAGATTTTATAGAATCAGCATTTAAAATTGAAGAAAACAATACAAGATTTTTAGGCGTTGGTAATCCATCTGAAAGCGGCGCACATTTACTTTATCATTTTCGCCAAGAAAATAATTTGCCAAATGAATTATTTGTCGATATTACAACTATAAGCACAGCCTCCAAACAACTTTCTTCTTCAAGTGTTACACAATATATTTTTATCGATGACTTTTGTGGTTCCGGTTCGCAAGCAACAAATGAACAAAATAAACGAACTGTAGAATGTTTAAAACAATTATCTTCTGATGCAAAAGTCGCATATTTAATGCTATTTGCAACATCAAATGGAATAAATAAAATTAGGGATAGTGGTTTATATGACAGAGTAGAAGCTGTGATAGAATTAGATAACACATACAAATGTTTTGATGCGAAATCTCGATTCTTTCCAGATAAAGATGGTTTTCTTTTTGAAAAGAATTTTACACAAGAGTTTTGCTTTCGACTCGGAAAACCTTTAATTTATAGCGTTTTAGAACAAGAAGGATTTACAGGAAATAAAGAAAAATATAGTAATGATGCTGCGTTGGGCTGGGGAGATTGTCAGCTCTTGCTCGGCTTTAATCATAATACACCTAACAATACATTGCCAATAATATGGTGTGATGAGGATAACACTAATTGGCATCCAATTTTTAAGCGTTACAATAAAAAATATAGCTTATGAATAATCCATTTGACATAACAAAAGCTGTTGATTTTACAGACGAACAGATTGTTCAATACTGGGTAGATATTTCGGACGAAGGGGGATTCAAAAGCCTATTAAAGCCTACCTCTGTTATGCCTATGATAATATTGGGTAGCAAGGGAAGCGGCAAAACACATCTTATGCGTTATTTTTCATATGAACTGCAAAAAATAAAGTATAAAGATGACTTGAAAAAAGGTTTTGAAGATGATAAATTTATAGGAATTTATGTAAGATGTAGCAGTTTTAATTCAGAGCGTTTTAGTAATAAAGGACAGATTGACGAAGTCTGGAGAAGTATATATGCTTACTATTGGGAGCTATGGCTAACTCAAATATCATTGAATATTATTATTGATTTGCAGAAGAATGGTATCATTGAAATTACAAATGAAAAAAAACTTGTTGAGAATATTATTGAATTATTAAATAAAAAGCCTGAAAATACTCCTAATGACCTTGCTAATCTTGTCTCATTTTTCTCCCATTTACAAAAAGAAGTTGATTACGAAGTTGAAAACTGTATCTTTAATGACGATAAAAAACTGCACATTGATATTTTAATATCACCTTCAACAATTACTTACCAATTACCTCAACTGATTAAAAAATATGTTCCGTTTTTCAAAGACAAAATATTTTTGTATTTAATTGATGAATTAGAAAATATATCTGAAAATCAGCAAAGATTAATCCAAACACTAATAAGAGAAAAAAATACGGCTTGTACATTTAGAATTGGTGCGCGACTATATGGGATAAAAACATATGAAGCATTAGGAAGTGGGGAAGAGAATAAAGAAGGTTCAGAGTTCGAAGAAGTTATTTTGGACGATTTTTTAAGGAACAACAAAGATTATAACGAGTTTATTAGAAAAATCTGCGAACATCGATTAAACCTAAACGGTATTTGTTTCCCATCTCCAAAACGAATAGACGATTTTATTGATTCTTTTAACATTGAGGATTTTGTGAATAAAATAAAAGACAAAAAAGAATCGCAAAGTAAATCATATTTTTACAAGTTAAAAGACAAATTAAAGAAATATAGATTGTCAGAAAAAGATACTGACAATATAATTTCAAATCTATTTTCTGACGATGTTGTTGTAGAACGAACAAGTGTATTATTATTTTATCGTGATTGGAAAGAAAATAAAAATCTAACTCAATCATCTAATGAAATAAAAAACAGCGCATTAGAATATTTAAAAAATCCAATAGATAAAGATAATCGGCATAGAAAAGTTTTAGAAAAATATAAGAGAGATGTAATAGATATGCTTGCTCGTGAAACGAGAGAAGATGTGCCATATTACGGTTTTGAAGAGTTTATTAAAATGTCAAGCGGAACACCTCGTAATTTGCTTAACATCTTAAAACACGCTTATAAATGGACACACTTCAATGAAGACAAAGAAGCCTTTAGAAGCACGAACGTTAATTTTGAAGCACAGGCAAAAGGTATTAAAGATACGATTGATTGGTTTTTTGAAGACAATAGAACTCCTGTAAGGCAAGAAGGTAAGCCATTTGAATGTGTTGAGCGCCTTGGTAAATTTTTGAGAGAATTAAAATATTCCGATATTCCACCCGAATGTTCAATAAATATTTTTGGATTAAACCTCGAAGAACTAAGCAATGAAGCAAGAGATATTTTTAACTTCTTAGAACAATATTCTTATATAATAAAAACAGAAGATAGGAGAGATAAGAATTCTAACGATAAATTTAGAACTTACTATATTAACGGAATAATTGCTCCACATTGGGAATTGTCTTTAAATAAGAGAGGTATAGTAATATTGTCTAGTAAAGAAGCTGAGAGTATTTTCAATATAGAGGGATCAGTTGATTTTGAAACGGTATTAACTGCAAAAAGACAAAAGTACTATGCACCGTTTAGTCAATTTAATAACACACTTGATTTATTTGCACAAAATGCCTAGTATTGATTTTACATATTTTTATAAGCAAAAATATTCAAATGTCGATGAAATTAAATGCTTAGATTATGATATTTTGATTTCGACATTTAATAAAACGGAAAGAGTAAGTAAAGTGCTTGAATTAATCAATGCAAAGGAAAAATACATTATTGTATTGCCGGAATATAACGGGGATTTATTTATACCTTCAAATGTAACACAAGTACCTATTGTTTCATATGCCGATTATTCTCTGCTTATACAATTTTTAGATACACTCCAATTAGATGAAAATAGAAAGTTATGCATTGACATTACAGGTTTCCTAATACCACATATACTTTTTATAATAAGATACCTTCAAAAGAAAAAGCATATAACTAAATTAGAACTATTATATACAGAACCGCAAAAATACATCGATGAAGAAAATACAAATTTTACTGATTATTTTCACGATGTAGCACAAATTTACGGATATGGAGGTTCACCTAATCCTATTGTAGAAAATGACCTGTTAATAATTGCATCAGGCTATGATGATAGTAGAATTACAGATGTTGCTGGTAAGAAGAAACATGCTAAAAACAAAATACAATTGTTTGGATTTCCTCCAATGCAAGCAGATATGTTTCAGGAAAACATATTAAAAGCATACAAAGCAGAATCATCAGTAGGAAACGAAGGATTTAAAAATTTGGATAATAATTTATTTGCTCCTGCAAATGACCCTTTTGTTGCAGCACAAACAATTAAAAACTACATAGATAAAGAAGAACGCAAAAAGTCATTTACCAATATATACCTTGCTCCAATATCAACAAAACCTCACGCTTTAGGAATGGCATTATACTATTTATGGGAGAATACAGATGAAAACAAGCCAATAAGCGTTATTTATCCCGTTTGTGATAAATATTTTGGCGATACTACCGAAGGTATTTCCAAAATTTGGAAGTATGACATTGAATTGCCAAAGTTATGAACTTTCCCCATTCATTTAAACTCAAAACAAAAAATGGATTTATTAGTATAGGTAAGGGCTATCCTATACAAGTAAATTGTAATATAGGGACTAATAGAACTAATAGTTTTAATAGGGAGATTGAAAAAATAAATACAATTTTTCAATGTAAAGAAACTTCTCCTGACATAATGATGGACTTATCCATTATTCAAAATAAAACGGCTCTTTCCAAATACATTATAGACAACTTTGAGGTTGCCGTAGGGGAAATTCCATATTATACGATATTTGACCAGAAAAAAGGGATTTCAAAAAATCAATTACTTGAACATATTATAGAACAAGCAGAATATGGAATCGCCTTTTTTACACTACATTTTACAGCTAATCTATCACTTTACGACTTAGCAAAAAAGAATCGCCATATTCCGATGACAAGCAGGGGAGGTTCTATAATATTATCTGATTCTATAATGAATAAAAAGACAGATAATGTTTTAATTGAAAATATTGACGAATTAATAGCAATTGCGTTAAAATATAATATTGCTATTAGTTTAGGTACAACATTTAGACCTGCAGGTATCAAAGATGCTTGTGATAAAGTACATATTTTGGAAACAAAAGAACAATTAAAAATTTGCCGATATTTACAAGAAAGAGGTGTTAATGTAATTGTTGAAAATATCGGACATATTGACTTATCGCAATTACAAAAACACTCCATATTACTTCAAAAATTTAATGCTCCAATTATGCCTTTGGGACCGTTACCCACAGACAATGCTATAGGAAACGATGATATTGCCTCTGCCATAGGTGCTTCTTTTGCCGCTTATTTTAATTGTTGCCATATTATAAACAGCATAACACCAAACGAACATTTAACTTCAAGTTTTACGATAGAAGAAACTATTAGAGGAATCAAAGCAGCAAAAATAGCAGCTCATTGTATTAATATTCTAAAATTCAATGAATGCCGAGAAATTGACAACAAAATATATGAATCAAGAGCAAAAAAACAATTATGTTTGGAAAATTGCAGTCGATGTGATGATTTCTGTCCTCTAAAATTAAATATGGAATGAAAAAGAAGTTTTATTTACCTGGGTTAAACTCTCTCTCAAAGAAAACTGTTGAGAAAATTGAAGAATTAGAGAGAATTGAAAATCAAATAGATGAGGAAACCCCTCTTTTATATCAGTTTATTCACACTCATAATGATTTTTATAGAGAAAACTTTAATGGTTTAGAGAAATGCAAAAAAAGGGAAAAACGATTGCTTGAATTTGAAACTCCTAACAGAGCAAAAATAACTCACGAATACGATATGAGTTTAAATGAAAATTTTAATTTCGATAATTACTATTATTTGTTTAATCCTCGCAATAGACTTAGCTGGCTCAAAATTAGACAAGAAGGTGATAGAATTTTAATCGCAAGTAATGATGAAATAAAAGATTTAGTCAAAAAGAAATTAAAGGAAGAACTTGATAGGATAAATGAAGCAGATAAATTTTTCGACTATATCTGGAAAAATCAATCGGGTTATCCTTGCTTTATCAAATTGGATAGAATTAATAAAACTAAATTTTTGTTAGAAGCAGAATATTTTGATTCGGTCAAAAGTATAGACAAAAAGAAGGCTAATATTTTTTGTCCATTTGAAGAACGAAGTGTATTTTATGAATATGAAGCCTTAAGAAATTATAGTTCGTGGCTATATATCCGTGCTCCTAAAGAATTTGATGTTTTAGTAAACAAAGAAAAAATCGAATATAATAGGAATGCAAATCAAATTGATTTTTATGATGATGAAAAAGACAATGAGCATTCTGACCCTGAAATCAAAACACTTACGATTATTAATACAAATAATCTTAATCCTATCGTAAAATTATGCATTGATATAGAAATACCAAAATCGAAAAAAATGTGGTTTAATACCATATATTGGATATCCTTTGCCGTATGTTTTATCTTAGGGCTAAATTTGATAAATAAAATATGGATTTCTATTAAACCATTATTTTACACATCCTTTACCATTGGCGATTTGGTAAATAAAAATTCAGGAATAATCATAGCAATAATCGCCGGCATAATAGCAACTCGCGGTTGGTTAATCACAGAAGAAACAATTTTCAAAAAATACTCTAACTATCTAACATGGATATTAATGTTATTGGTAGTTCTTTCTATAATTTCACAATGTATGTGATAAGTTTATTTGACATAAACAACGATTAAATTTTTATCCGATTGAGAAATACAACTTATTTCTCCATATACCAATTCAAAATCATTTCAAAAGAAAACTTATTGAAACATATTTGCAATTTCACTGAGAATAAATCCGCTGAAAAGGCAAAATCTAAATCGAAAATTGCAAGTAAATATTTTGAACTGGCATTGGAAAAAAATCATCGAATCTTTTTCAAAAAGATCATAAGGAAACATTTCGAATTTAATCTTTCATTTATAAATTAATTTAGCAAAAAGAATTGCATTAAATGCTGGAATTGTAAAAAGTAACAAATGGGAAACCATCAATATGAAAAAGAGGATTTGATAATATTGATAAAGTTGAATGAGTGCGATACAGTAAGTCTCCCCAATATTAAATAGCGCTGAATGTGAAAAAAGGTTATATTTTATACACAGTTGGCGGGCGACATGCTTACATAACTACGAATATTTAGGAGTCGGCAGTAATTTACGAACAGTGAAGCAGTAAATACAGAACGAGAAGACTAACAATGAAATACAATAACAAGATAAGCAAACTTTTATCGACAACAATGATAATAGTTTTAGGACTGCTTGAAACATTAGCCGCTCAAGAGATTCAACTTCCGGACAAGATTTCAATTACAGACAAATTCTTTTCTCCCTGGGGTACAGACTTACTCTATGAATATGAATTGAAATTGAATGAAAATGATTATTCAATTCAAGTAACGACGATTAGAGAAAACAGGGAAAATAAAAATGGAGATAAGGAACTTGGAATCGTTGATAAGAAACTGATTGAAAATATACTTTTAACGATAAAACAGCAGCAAACCGAAACAATACAAATAAGCAACTTTGAAGATAAATTTACAGATGCTATAAAAAATTTCTTGAAACAAGAGGCTGATAATTATTGGATTCACAATGAATACCAAAAACAATTTATTATCGAGGAATTGACAAACCCCGATAAGCTTAGAAAAAATATAGAATTGTATTTCAAAAATTACGACCATTCGGGATACATGGATGGTTCATCAACCGAAGTAAAAATCATTTTTCATTTTGCGGATAGTGTTCTATCCGTAAGTACAAAATCCATTTTATGGGTCGGGTTACCGCTTGAAATTAATGGAGAAAAAAACTTTTCGCCTAAATTAGCAAGTTTAATAGGAGAACTGATTCCTGAAAGTAAAACAGAGCGAAAGAAACAATTTAAAGGCGACAAATTGTTTTTACAAGTGATACGAGAAACGGTAAGAAATCATAGAGAGCAAATCGGTAACCTTGAATCAAAAACGTACCAAGTACACATAGATAGTCTTATGAACCGATTTTTTGTTTCGGATACACGAATTATTAATGGGACATTTTCAGTGAATTGGAATGGTGAAAAAAGATTCGGTTGTACATTAATAGATTCCTCAATGGTTTCAAATGTTTCCATTAGCTATTCTACGACAATAGAAGATGGAAAAATAAAATTTCCTGTTTCACTAATTATGGCCAATTCCAAACAGCTTTATTCTCTGGTCATGAGTTCGACATTTTTTCGGGAATATTTGGCGGGTAACGAAAAACGACATTTATCGATCATTTATGATGACAATAGCAGCTTTACAGACAAGGTAGAAAAATCCGCTTTAGAGAAATGTAAATCATTAAAAACAAGTAATCTTGACAATGCTGTTTTCATCAGTTTAGAAAATGAATTCGGACGCATATCAAGATGGGGACTGTTTCCCAACGGACAATATTTTATGTGGTGGAACGAAGGCAAACCGCCGACACCGGCTAATGACAAAAATTATTTAAAATGCGAATAGAAAAATGGCCTATATTGTGTATATTTAACAGAGCAAATACAGGTAAGAATATGAAAACATTTTTGACAATCGTATTGACATTATTTTTAAGCATGAACGTTTTTGCGACAGCACAATTTCCTGAAAAAATAATCTATAACGGGAAAGAATATAGTTTACACAGTAATCCGTTAGAAGCGTATTTTGAAAAGAATCCCGACAAAAGACCAAAGAGCAAAATTAGCTCCTCAGCGTTATGGCGTGGATATGTCGCGACTTTTGAAGTTAGGGACAACCAATTATTTTTAAAGGACATTGAAATTCAATACGAAGACACGACATCAAATAAAACTTATCCACCACTTAAATGGCGCAGTGTTATTAAAGACGTGTTTTCCGGCAACAAAAACATAAAAATAGATTGGCTGACAGGACTGCTCGTAATTCCGTACGGAAAACTTGTGGATTATGTCCACATGGGATACGGCTCTACTTACGAAAACTATATCCTGTTGGAATTTGATAAAGGTAACTTGAAAAATGAAAAATACTTTGAATACCAAGAGTATGAAAAATTCAAGGAAAAGCAATTTCAAGTTTTCAAGCAGACGGAAGAATACAAAAAAATTAAAGCGGACTTACAAAAAAAAGGAAGGTCCGACGAACTTATCGACTCATTTCTAAAAAACTTTATTATTAAATATACATCAAAAATATTGACAGAATAAAAATCATAGCCGATACGGGCTTTCCGGTGAACTTTATCAATAAATCAAAATCTTATACTTGTTATGAATTAGATTTAGGTCGTTCCGGAATTTAAAAAATGAAGAGAACAAAGCCAATGACAGGAAAGTTAGAGATTTTTGCAGTTGTTTTAACTGCATTACCGCTAATTTGCTGTACTCTGACAGCTTGTGGAGAAAAGCAAACGCCATAAACACAACAAGTGTTTCCGATTCGAATAAAGATTATTTTTTGCTGTTAAAAGACGAAGGAACCATTTCGCTGAATACTTACGAAAACGGCAAAATTAAAGAACAGAAGACGTTCGCAATATCTGAAAAATTAATTTTGCAACGGATCAAAGAAAAAGAGTTGCCATTCTTGACACTACCGAAAATTCCGTCATTTTGTATGACATTCAAACAGCCAAAGAAATGAAACTATCCATTCCTTACGACATAAAACCCAAATGCATTCTGCTCAATAACGAAAGCATATTTATGAATAATACGGTCACAAGAATATAATTAAATTAACTCAAATCCCTCATACGACAAAAATAATTTTGACGACTGAAAATATCGAAAAAGAGAGCAGGCATGAAATAGCGGAAATATAAACACATGCACTGCACAACGAGCGGTTTGGCTTGATTTGACGTGGGAATAATATATAACCGGTAATTAGCCGGCACAAAATAATTTAATTTAAACAACATGAAAACAGTAATAGCGGTCATTTTCACATTTTTATTGACGGCATACGAGCAAACAGCCAGCGAGAAAACTCTTTTGGACAGAGCTAAAGAGTTATTTGAATCCGCAAGCAGTCTGAGTCAAAAAGAATTTGACAAGTTTGATTATTATCAAATCGTTTCCATGCTCGAGAAATTCATCGAATTAAATCCAACCGATGCCGAAGCGAGATATTTTTTAGGATATACTTACAGCCGGATCAACTCCCGGGACGGGCGAAGTATGCTAAACATGGATTTAAATTTGTTATATAAATCAAGTGAACAATTTGAAAAAGTAATTGAGTTGGAACCGAAATACACGGGAGAAATTGTGATTCTCGACCCTTATTCCAAATTATCGGCCGAGTGGGGTTCCATGGCGATGAGTTATTGGCATAACAACAAAGCAGATTCAGCCGTTTGGGCTTTTAAAGAGGGAAAAAAGCGAGGCGGTTTTAGCGATTTTATTCTCGAATTGAATCGAGAAGCTCTCGATGAGTGCAGTAAAAATGCCATTCTTATTTCTTCGGGGGATAATTTCAGCATTCCGCTTTGGTATTTACAAATTGTTGAAAAATACAGAACCGATGTTGCGGTAGTTGATATTAATTTACTCGGAACAACATGGTATCCTGCTTTTTTATCCTACAACAAAGTCGTTGCTTTTGACCTTCCGGGTAAAATACTGGACACATTGGAATATACAGAGTGGAGCGATAGTATCATTACCATCGATCACTTTTCCTGGACAGTAAAACCAAGTTACGATAAATACTTACTGCGCAGCGATAGAGTGTTTTTAAGTTTGCTCAAAGAAAATAAGTTTCGGAGAGATTTGTATTTTACCATTTTCTTTGCAGAAGACAAGAGACTGAATTTGAAGGAGTATTTATCTCCACGTATTGTTACCGATAAATTATCGATTTCGGATAAAACATCACTTTCGTTTGAAGATTATAAAAAAAGGATTTCTCACTTATTAAGTTTATCCAAGCGATTGAATTTAAACAGTGTCGATGAACATATGATATTTGACTACTCTGTTCGCTACTCTCTTTTGAAAACAATTCAAAACTATTTACTTGAAAATGAAAAAGGAAAGGCAAAAGAACTGATGAATTTGTTAGATAAATTCGCAAGTGAGCAAAAAGTCCCTTTTTATAATGAATCGGGAAAAAAAGCTTACGATTTCTTGAAACAAGAGATTCAAAAATAAAGCCCGTATTTGAGCCGGATGACTTATTAGAAGGCAAATCCGAATTCAAAAAGCTATTTTAGCATTATGCCTTCGCAGAATAAAAGAAATAATTAAGGGCTTTATTATGTCTAACCAAAATCAAACATTAACAATCGATACCGAAATTCAGTTGAGACCATTAGAGTTAAATGATTATCAAGACATTTTTAATACCATTGACAGTCAAAGAAAATATTTGGGCCAATGGCTGCCTTTTGTGAAGTTTACCAGGCAACCCAAAGACTCCAAAGATTTTGTGGAAATGACTATAAATCAGCCGGAAGACCGGTTTGAATCTGTTTTTACCATTCGTTATGAAAATCAATTCGCGGGATTAATCGGTTTTAAAGGTACGGACAGGCAAAACAAGAAAACGGAAATCGGTTACTGGCTTTCCGAGAAACTTCAAGGGAAGGGTATCGTTACCAAATCCGTTAAGCGGTTGTGCGACTTTGCATTTCAGGAATTAGGTCTGAACCGCATACAAATTAAATGTGCTGTTGGAAACGAGAAGAGTAAATCCATCCCTAAGCGATTAGGGTTTATATGGGAAGGCATTGAGCGGGACGGTGAATTGTTGAGCGGGAATATGTTTACGGATATTGCGACTTATAGTAAATTGAAGAGAGAACACATTGAATGATTAAAAAGGCCGAAAATATGAAAGAGAAAATAATCACGGAAATCCGCCAAGCGCTGAAAAACAGCACCGATAAGAAAACGCTTGAGTCTTCCAATCGTGTTTTCAAGGAAGGTGAGGCGGCAAAGGTTTACGGCGTTAGAATAGGAGAAGTTGGTAAAATCGGGAGAGATTTTTATAGACAAATACGGGAATTATCTAAAAAAGAGATTTTTGCCATTTGCGAAGAACTTTGGAAATCCAAATATTTGGAGGAAGCGGTTATCGCCTGTGTCTTTTCGGAATCTTTGCATAAAAAGTATGAGCCTTCCGATTTTAAGGTTTTTGAGCGGTGGGTTCGGAAATATGTAAACAATTGGGCGGATTGCGATACTTTGTGTAACCACACAATAGGAACATTTTTGATGATGTATCCCGAATATGTGAAAGAATTGAAAAAGTGGGCAAAGTCTTCCGGGCGTTGGGTAAAGAGAGCTTCTGCCGTAACATTGATTATACCGGCGCGTAAAGGGTTGTTTTTGAAAGATATTCTTGAAATTGCCGATATTCTCTTGCTTGATAAAGACGATTTGGTGCAAAAAGGTTACGGCTGGATGCTGAAAGCGGCGAGTCTGAGCGAACCTATTGCTAAAGAAAGCGAGAAAACAAAACGAGAGCACTTAAAAGCGGTTTTTGATTATGTGATGAAACACAAAGCGGTAATGCCTCGCACCGCCTTGCGTTATGCCATTGAGAAAATGCCGCCGGCATTAAAAGCAAAAGCGATGAAAAAATAAAAAATCCCTTGACATTTTATATACCGTTTGGTATATTCTTTGTATGAATGCTAAAAGCACGGTAAAAGACACCATTATGGCCCGAGCGCTTGAGTTATTCTCAGCGAAAGGCTACGAAGGCGTTTCTGTGAACGAATTAACGGAAGCGGCCGGGATCACCAAGCCGACTTTGTACTATTACTTCGGCAGTAAAGAGGGATTGTTCGATGCCGTTTCGCAATTTCATTACGCACGTTTAAATTCAAAAATAAAGGAAAATGCCCTGTACACCCCCAATCCCGAAGTATATGAAGAGGACATTTTCAAAGTGTTGTCAAACATCACTAAGGTCTATTTTTCATTTGCCCGGGAAAACGAAACTTTTTACAGGTGCATTCTTGCCAATTTATCGATGCCGCGTTCCTCGGCCGTATTCAAAATCGTGGAAAAGTACCATTTTGTTCAATTTTCCGTGATCGACAATATGTTTAAGAGTATGGCGAAAGCGCACGGCAATCTTAAGGGAAAAACCAAAACACTCGCCTGGTCTTTTATCGGAGCCGTCAATTCGTATATCGGCCTTCATTTCAGCGGGTTTGCCGTTCAAGATTTAAATGAAAAAAGTGTTAAAGAATTGGTACACCAGTTTATGCACGGCATATACGCTTAATTTTTTTACCGCTTAATATACCTAACGGTAAGTAATAACAGGAGAAAACAATGAAACATCAATGGTATGAAGACGCAATAGTGTATCACTTATATGCACTTTCACTGACGGAAGCGCCGTTCATAAACGACTATTCCGTTTTGAACCGCAAATGCGGTGAAATTGAAAAATGGATTCCGCATATCAAAGGTATGGGGTTCAATACCGTATTGTTCAGCCCGGTTCTTAAATCACGCAGCCACGGTTACGATGTTACGGACTATTTTGAAATAGATAACCGGCTCGGCACTAATGAAGACTTTCAGGCATTGGTAAAAAAATTTCATGAAAACGGCATTCGCGTGATGCTTGATTGTGTTTTTAATCATTCCGGCCGGGATTTTTTTGCCTTTCGGGAACTTCAAAATAATAACCGAGATTTTTCCGATTGGTTTTCGGATGTTGATTTTGGAAACCAAAGTCCTTTGGGCGATCCGTTTACTTACGCCACATGGGCGGGGTTTTACGAATTACCAAAATTCAACCTTAAAAATACGGTTTCCAAAAATTATTTACTTTCGGCAGCCAAATTCTGGATCGAATATTTTGATATAGACGGGATGCGGCTTGATACGGCGGACGTTTTGGATTTTGACTTTATGATTGAGCTTCGCCGTACCACAGAAAATGTAAAGCCCGGCTTTTGGCTGATGGGTGAAGTGGTGCACGGCGATTATTCCAAATGGACGAACGAAAATGTATTGCACAGCGTTACCAATTACGCTTTATACAAAAGTTTATTTTCCAGCCATAATGACAATAATTTGTTTGAATTGGCGCATTGTCTCAAAACTTCGGTTCCGGATCATGGGTTACCGTTATATACATTCCTGGATAACCACGATCAAAACCGTATTGCGAGCACCGTTTCCAACCCGGCTTATTTGAATACTTTATACACATTACTTTATACGGTTCCCGGGATTCCTTCGGTTTATTACGGCAGCGAATGGGGTTTTCAAGGTATTAAAGAAAACGGTTCCGATCAGGGAATACGCCCTTTTATCGACATTAAAAAACGTTCCGCTTATGAAACGGAGCTGACGAGGCACATCAGCAAACTGGCACAAATAAGGCACCGGGAAAAAGCTTTGAAATACGGCAGCTATCGACAAATTTATTTGGAATATCAATGCCCGTTTGTTTTTGAACGTTCGTATGAAAATGAACGCGTGTTTTTGGCCGTTAATATTACCGATACCAATAAAATCATTAATTTGAATCATTGCGGTCCCGGCGAATTTTTGGATTTGCTTTCGGAGGAATCATTTTATAACCCGGCCCATATTGATATAAAGCCCTATTCGGCGCGAATATTAAAGGGGAAATAGAAAGAATGATGCACAGCGAGATTTCACATGAATGAAACTTGCCGGCATCGTAATTTTCGCTTATAATTTTCTATATCTTTATCGTATGAGAATTTAAACAGAAAGCAAGATATATGAAAACAAAAAAAGCATTGATGATTATTGATATTCAAAACGATTATTTTGAAGGCGGTGCGAATCCTTTAACCGGAAGCCTTGAAGCAAGTATTAACGCCAAAACCTTGTTAAAAGATTTCAGGGAAAAGTCATTACCTGTAATTCATATCCGGCATTTTTCAACGAGAGCCGGTTCCGCATTTTTTATTCCGGACACTCAAGGAGTTGAGATTCATGAAAATGTCCGGCCGGTGAGCGGAGAGAAAGTGATCGCTAAAAATTTTCCGAACAGTTTTCGTGAAACGGATTTATCGGATCACTTAAAGTCAAACCACATTACCGATTTAGTGATTTGCGGCATGATGACTCACATGTGCGTGGATGCCACAACAAGAGCGGCCAAAGACTTCGGATTTATATGTGAGGTGATCGGAGACGCCTGCGCTACGAAAGATTTGGAAATTCAAGGGAAAAACGTGACCGCGAGTGAAGTACAAAATTCTTTTCTTGCCGCGCTGAATTATTTTTATTCCACCGTCAAGAATACCGAGGAATATTTGAGAGAACATTACTAAGGAGTTATAAATGACAAAACAAATGGAAAAAATTTCGGAAAACAATAATTATACGGCAGTAAACATAGGTTCTATAGACAAACTGACAAATTATTCTTTTGTACACCCTAAAACGGATTGAATAAAGGAGTAAAGTTTATGTTAGAAGCCACTTTTGCAGGACTTATTTCCGGAGCCGCTATTTTAATCGGAGCCTTGCTCGGTTTATACCTCAAAATCGGGCATCGAATGATTGCCGCCGTTATGGCTTTCGGCTCCGGAGTGTTGATTTCGGCATTATCCATCGACTTGATGAGCGATGGTTTTGATCAATCGCAAGAGCCGTTGATGATGGGGCTCGCCTTTTTGGCAGGCGCGCTTGTTTTTGTTTTCGGCGATTATTTTATCGACAATAACGGCGGTAAATTCCGTAAAAGTTCTCATGGAATGGAGCAAAACCTGAAAAGCGAAAATCCCGAAGAAACTTCGGGCGGGGCTATTTTTCTGGGAACCTTGCTCGACGGTATCCCCGAATCGTTTGTGGTAGGCGCTTCGGTAGCGGCCGGCGGCGCCGGCGGATTCGTTTTTATTGCCGCCGTGTTTTTAAGTAACCTGCCCGAGGGAATGTCCGGCACGGTCAGTATGAAAATGTCCGGAATGTCCACACGGAATATCATTTTGCTTTGGTTGGGAACACTCGCTGTCACCGTACTGTCGGCCATAGGCGGCTATCTTTTTCTAGGAAGCGCTTCGCCGATGGTTAATGCTTCGATGATGGCGTTTGCCTCCGGCGCGATCCTTGCCATGCTTTGTGACACTATGATTCCCGAAGCCTTTAAATTCGGCGGTCGTTTTGTCGCTTTAATTACCGTAATCGGTTTTTTACTAGCTTTTATGTTAAGTAAGGCGTTTTAGAAATATGAAGAAAACATTATTTTTTACACTTGTGTGTTTGATTTTTGCGGTTCCGGTGTTTGCACAAACACTAAAAAATCCGAAACTTGAAACGGATGTGAATATATCCTTTAACCGCGGTTATCTATTAATCGTTGATCATCAGAAAAACATCGTTCCGGCAAAATTTACCAATACGGATATAGAAACTTTGATAAGTGATTTGAAAGAGGTGAACATAAGCGATTTGAGAGAGGCGAAAGAGACCATAACAAAACAGCAAAAGCAGGAAAAAGAAATTGATGAATTAAACAAGATTAATTCGGCACAGCAAAGAAAATTAGACGAACAGGAGAGAAATATTAAGGAACTGGAAAAGTCTTTAGACGCACTCTCAAGAACGGTAGAAGACTTGAAAAGGAAAGTGAAATAGTATTTTTTGGAGGGGAATCTTTATGACACCAATAAACTTCCAATTAAGGCTTGAAGAAGAAAAAGATCACCGGCAGGTTGAAATTTTAACCCGGGAAGCATTTTGGAACCTTAACTTTCCGGGATGCGGCGAACATCTGGTAGTTCACCAATTGAGAAAAACTAAAGAATTTGTCCGGAGTCTCGATTTTGTCGCCGTTTATGAAGGTAAAATTGTCGGAAATATCGTATATGCGGAAGCAAAAATTAAGAAACCGGATCAGGATTTTACGATTCTAACATTCGGTCCGGTGAGTGTCTTACCCGAATATCAAAACAAGGGAATCGGCAGTAAACTGATCAATCATACCCTCAAATTAGCCGGCGAAATGAATTATAAAGCAATTGTCATTTACGGCGACCCGGATTATTATCGGCGATTCGGATTTAAATCCTCTAAAGAATACGGAATTACGAACAAAGAAAAACGATTCCCGGCGGCATTGCTTGTTTTGGAATTATACCCGGGCGCCTTAAAAGGAATCGAAGGAATATTCGATGAAGGAAAAGGGTATGAAATCAATGAAGACGAATCGGAGATTTTTGATAAGCAATTTGAGGCCAAAGAAAAAAAGGTGACACCGACACAGGAAAAATTCATAAAAACAGTAAGCCAATATTTATAAAATTTTGTATTTTCCCATTAAACCCATTGGGAATAAATATGAAAATCAATCACATTGCCATGTATGTCTGTGATTTGGAAAAGATAAAATCGTTCTATGAAAAATATTTTTCCGCCAAGTCCAATAACGGATATCATAACCCTAAAACAGGACTCAAAACTTATTTTCTAACGTTCGGGAACGGTGAATGCCGCTTGGAAATCATGACGAAAGAAAACCTGACGGACGTTCCCAAAGAATTGAACAATACCGGCTATATTCACTTTGCATTTAGCGCCGGGAGCAAAGAAAAAGTAGATATGTTGACCAAACAACTTGAAAAAGACGGTTATCAAGTGATCAGCGGCCCCAGAACAACCGGCGACGGTTATTATGAAAGCTGTATTCTTGACCCGGAAAACAATCAAATCGAGATCGTAATATGACAGAAAAAGAAAAAATGTTATCCGGCAAATTATATACCGCGCTGGATAAAGAACTCGGACGCGAACTGTTAAACGCCAGGCGAATCACGCGGCTGTTTAATAATACGCTCGAAGGAGAGTTTGAGGTAAGACAAAAACTCCTAAACGATCTTTTTGAGAAAACCGGTGAAAATATTTATATCGAACCGCCCTTTCGCTGTGATTACGGTTGCCATATCTCTGTCGGTGATCGTTTTTATGCCAATTTTGACTGCATTTTCCTGGATGTCAATAAGATAACTATCGGAAATAATGTGTTTCTCGGCCCTCGCGTGAGTATTTTTACCGCCTGTCACCCAATTGATGCTTCCGTGAGAAACACACTGTTAGAATACGGAAAACCGGTCTCGATCGGTAATGGCGTTTGGATCGGCGGCAATACGGTAATCAATCCGGGAGTTACTATCGGTAATAATGTGATCATCGGTTCGGGTTCGGTTGTCACCAAAAATATTCCCGACAATGTTATTGCCGCAGGAAACCCATGCAAAGTGTTACGCGCCATCACTAAAGAAGATCAGGAATATTGGGAAGACAAGCAGCGGGAATACCATCAACAAAAAAACGGATAGAGAATCATGCCTGTCTTTTTTATTGTTCATGTGGAAATTCCGGATCACCGCGAGCGCGGTAGTTACGACGAATATATCGCCAAAGTGAAGCCGGTTGTAGAAAGTCACGGCGGTAAATATATTATCCGCAGCGAGCACGTTTCACTTTGGGCGGGAACTCACAAACCGGATAGAATTATTGTAATTGAGTTCGGCAACAAAGAACAAATGGAAAAATGTTTTTCTTCGCCAGAATATACTTCCGTAAAAGGCTTGCGGGAAAACAGCGTCAAAACAAATGCGTTTATTGTGGTGCCGTGAAATGATTACCTGTAATTTCAATTGCGCCGATGTGATCACCAAAAAATATTTCCAAAAAGAAATCGCCAAAAAAGACGTGATCCGATTGATTCTGATTTCCGAAGCGTTACCGCAAAATATCAACGACTATTTTGACGGCAAAGGCGAACCGGCGTTCATTAAAAATACCAATGTGATTTTTAATTCTTTCGGGTATGATTTCAAAACATACAAAGATTATTTGGATCACGGAATCTATTTAACCACCGCCATCAAATGCATCAAAAAAGATTATGGGGTCGGCGCGGAAACCATTAAGAATTGTTCCGTCCATTTGGAAAAAGAACTGGATGCCTTTAAGAATATCAAAGTGATCATGCTGATGGGAGACTTTGCCATTAAATCCATGAACTATTTATGGAAACGAAAATTCGGTGAAAAAATCATTCCGGCAGGCTCTACCTACAAAATCAGACACGGCGTTTATGAATCGAACGGCATCCGGTTTTTCCCTTCATATACCCAAACCGGAGATAGTTTCGGGCTGGAAAAATCAAAAGTGAAAATGATCCGGGAAGATGTCGCCCAAGCGCTCGGAATTATCAACCGCTGAACGGATTTTCTATATTCCGGGTGTAAAACAAAAGGTTGGTTTGAATGAGTTGTGCCCATGTAAACGAATGTCCTTGCCCCAAGAAAACCTGCGCCAATAACGGCAAATGCTGCGCTTGTATTATTAAACACAAAGAAACGGACAGTTTGCCCTATTGCCTGTTCTTGGATAACGGCGGCGATAAAAGCCTTGAAAATTTCTACCGGAAATTGAAAAATCGCTTTGAGTGTTCTTAAAATAAGGTTCTGCGGCGCGTTATGGAAATTCTCCTTTTTATTCTCGGATTTTTTACCGGACTTATCATTACCGGATTTGTGTTTCATATCCTTCAAAGCAAAATTTCCGCTCACAAGCAAACCATCACCGCGCTGAATGAAAATCAAAAATTTCTGAACGAAAAATTAGCTGCTCAGAAAACCGAAACGGAAGCTCTCCAAAAAACCGCACATTTGCAATTCGAGAAAATCGCAAACCGGATTTTCGAAGAGAAATCTTCCAAATTTACGGAAACCAATAAAGTCAATATGGAAACTTTATTGAACCCGTTGAAAGAAAACATCAGCGCGTTCAAAACGAAAGTCGAAGAAACTTACGATAAAGAATCCAAGCAGCGGTTTTCACTCGAAGAAAAAGTGAAAGACCTGATTGAACAAACAAACAAAGTCAGCGCAGAAGCCAATAACCTCGCGACGGCCCTCAAAGGAAAACCGCAAAAAAGAGGAAACTGGGGCGAGATGATTTTGGAGCGCATCCTCGAATCTTCGGGGCTCACCAAAGACCGGGAATATTTTGTTCAAGATTCCATGAGAGACGACAGCGGTAATATCTTACGCCCGGACGTGAAAGTGATCTTGCCCGACGAACGCGTGATTATTATCGATTCCAAAGTTTCGCTCGTGGCTTACGATAAATTCATGGCCACAGAAGACGCCGCGGAGCAAAAAATTTCTCTGGAAGAACACCTCAAAGCCACCCGGAAACACATCGACGAACTCAGCGCGAAAAAATACGACGACATGACGGCATCCCTTGATTTTACCATGATGTTTATCCCGATTGAGCCGGCGTATTTGGCGGCTATTCAAAGCGATCCGGATTTATGGGCGTACGCTTACGCCAAACGTATTTTACTCGTGAGCCCCACCAATTTAATCGCCTGCCTGAAACTGATTTCGGATTTGTGGAAACGCGAATGGCAAAGTAAAAACGCCATGGAAATTGTAAAAAGGGGCGAAGCGCTTTACGAAAAATTCACCGGATTCACAAAAACCTTCGAAGAAATCGGCGCGAGCCTCCGGGCCAGCCAGGAAAAATACGAACGGGCTCTCGGCCAACTTAAAGACGGCCGGGGAAATTTGGTGCACCAAGCCGTTCAATTAAAAAATCTCGGACTCAAATCCGATAAAAAAATCCCCTTTCATTTGCTGCCGGCAGAAACAGACGAACCGGCCGGCGAGAATAATCCATAAAAACTATTGCTAATTTGTGCAGTATATTTTATATTTCGGTTAGACTGAAATTTAGGGACAGGGATATGGGATATGAATATTCGAATTCTTGAGTTATCAAATCCCGTGAATTCCATGCTTAAAGAGCCTTAACCTGAAAGGAACTGCTGTGGCAAACGCAAAAGATTATAAAAAAGAAAGCAAAGAACTGTACCAGCCCAAAACCAAACCCTCGCTGATCGAAGTGCCGGAAATGCAGTTTGCCGCCGTAGAAGGAAAAGGAAACCCCAACGATGCCGGCGGCGAATATCAAAAAGCGGTGGAATTATTATACGCCGTTCAATACACCATTAAAATGAGCAAAATGGGGACAAAAATCCCGGATGGTTATTTTGATTATGTGGTGCCGCCGCTCGAAGGCTTTTGGTGGCTCGAAAACAATCCGGAAAATATTTACGACAGCAAATCCAAATTTCGCTGGCTTTCACTCATGCGATTGCCCGAATTTGTAAATGAAACCGTCTTTCATTGGGCGTGCGCCGAAGCGGCTCAAAAGAAAAAATTAGAAACGGCAAAAGCAAAATTCACCCGCATTCATGAAGGATTGTGCGTACAATGTATGCACATAGGTTCGTATGACCGGGAACCCCAAACGTTAAAATTAATGGATACTTTCATTGAAGAAAATCATTTGCTCCGCGATTTGGGCGAAAGAAAACACCATGAAATTTATTTGTCGAACCCTCAAAAAACAGAAGCCTCCAAACTGAAAACCATTTTGAGAATCCCGGTGAAAAGAAAGGAGTGAACGGAACACACGGATCCCCGGCTCGGAGACTGGGATAACATTGGGTTTCATCTCCCTGATCCTGACACTGTCACCCTGAACTTGTTTCAGGGTCAGGATGTTTCAGCATCAATTAAGTTGTACTTTCATGTAAAACTTTCCAAGTGTGTGCCGCCACCTGGTTGTGAACCCATTTGCTCAAGCGAGCATGTAATAATTACGGCATTCGATTTCGGCAACTCAACCATATTTAAAGGGGGAATATCCCCCTCGCTTCAGCCCCGCTTGATCGCGCGCCCAAGTTCCTTATTTTGTGACCCGGCTTCCATTGGTCGCCGACGCGCGCGGCGGGTCTTCCGCTACCCCTTGTTAGATTATAAAAATCCGTAAACTTTAAAAAATTATTCGAAAATTTAAAATGGTTATTATATTTTTGCGAAATTTCCAAAAAAAGGAAAAAGCATGAAAGAACCTATTATAATTATAATACCAGACTTACGAACACTCCAAGATAAACCAAATGTGGATCGTCAAATAAGGGAGACTATAATTAAGATTTGCGAAAATTTATCGGATAATTATACTGTCGAAATCGTAGAAGAAGGAAGAAATGCCCCTACGAGTATTTCAGGAAAAGGTGTAGAAGTTATTGAAGAATTAAAAAAATTTCAGGAAGATTTAGAAAAGCGTGAGGGATGGTGACCCGAAGGGCGGAGACACATTTAGAAAGTTTTTTATACAAGCGCGAACTAATCGATGTGTAAAATAAATTCAGCATGACTCTAACAGGTGCAAAATTTGAATGTAGCTGTATTTTCGGAGGCGCTTTAGCGCCCCGAAAATACAGCCCGACCGCGCGAAGCGCGGGGCACGCCTTAATAAAATTCCGTATCTCTGAATTTTATACCTGAAGAACTTCGTGTTCCTGATACGCTTTCCAGGTGGTGCTGAGAATCGTATCCAGGTCGGAAAATTGGGCTTTCCAGCCCATCAGCTCAAACGCTTTCCGCGGGTCGGCGATCAGTGTCGCCGGGTCTCCCGGGCGGCGTTCTACGATTTGGTAAGGTACCTTTTTGCCGGAGATTTTTTCCGCGACTTTTACAATATCGAGTACGCTCGCACCCTGGTTCACGCCGAGATTCACCGTAAAACTTTCGCCGGTTTCGCTGAGTTTTTCAAACGCCATGCTATGCGCAATCGCGAGGTCGTTCACATGAATGTAATCACGCACGCCGGTTCCGTCGTGCGTGTCGTAATCATTTCCGAAAATGAGGAGTTCTTTCCGCTTGCCGCTGAGCGCTTCCATCACTATCGGAATCAGGTTTGCCGGATTTTTTTCAAGCCCGGTAATGCGCCCCCGAACATCATAACCGGCAGCGTTAAAATAACGAAGCGCGGCAAATTTCATTCCCTTGAGTTTATCATACCAGCCAAGAAATTCCTCGATCGCAAGTTTTGTGAATCCGTAATAGTTTTCCGGATTTTTCGGGTGCGCTTCATCGACCGGTTGATACTGCGGGCTGCCGTAAACGGCCGCACTGCTTGAAAACACAAAATATTTTACGCCAGATTCTACGGCGGCATTTAGAATGTTAATAGAGCCTGTGATGTTATTGACACTGTATTTTTCCGGATTCAGCATGGATTCTCCCGCGGCCTTAAAAGCGGCGAGATGCACTATTCCTTCCGGGCGAAACTTTTCAAAAAACGCGATTAGTTCCTTTTCACTTAAAATATCACCCAGACAAAATTCCGCTTCCGGGAACAAATTTTCGGTTAAACCCGAAGACAAATTGTCAAAAACCGCTACCTGATGCCCGCGGTCTAAAAGCTCGCGCACGGTGTGAGACCCAATATAACCGGCTCCGCCAATAACTGCAATTTTCACATACTACCTCGCCCTCAATTATAACTTTTTTTAAAGAATATACAATGTTTCACGGGAAACATTTTTTCCTATATTGAACGGCATTATTATGCGCGGTTCATTCCTTCTTGAAATTTTTCTGAAAGCATTAAAATGGAAACGCTCTGTTTTTGAGGCGAACTACCGGTTTGTTTTTCCGGACGAAAATCCGGACTACCGCCAAGCGGTTTACAACAATTTGATTCGAAATGTTTCCCGGCACGCGACCGGATTTTTATCAGGACTCCGTTCCTTTCAAAATTTGCCGCAGACCTTTGAAGAATACCCTTATCAAAACTTTTCAATTGCACCCGGGAGCCGTGCGGTTCTCGGAAAAATGAGAGAGGGCGGTTTGCTGTTGGCGGCTCATTTTGGAAATTATGAAGCCCTCGGTCCATGGCTTTGCAATTTGGGTATTCCGCTTCAAGCGAGTTTTGCTCGCCTGCGTCCGAAGTTCCTCAACCGGATTTTAACCGAAAGACTGCGGACGGCGCAAGGTAAATCCTATTCCCTGTTTTTGGAACAGCCGCGAAAAATTTTATCCCTTTTAGAAGAACGTCAGCTTTTTTGTCTTGTTGCCGATCAGGACTATCGAAAACCGAACGGTATTCCCGGTTCGTTTTTAGGGAAGCCTGTTTTGTTCAATCCTCTCCCCGGATTTATTTTAAAGCACCGGCCGGAGACTCCGGTTTTTGTCACTTGGATTGAGGAAGAAAATTCGAACTCTATTTTGCATGCCGCCGAGCTTTTAACCGGTGAAAAAAAGACGCCGGAGAATCTCGCCCGCGCTTATCACGAATGGCTTGAAAACCGGATTCAAACGCGCCCGGATTTCTGGTACGGTTTCTTTCATCGAAGATTTTACAGTACCGCACCGGGAATTTATTAACATTTACTTCACAAAACGGGTTTTACCCGCTGTCTAGGGAAAAATGGCGATTTTTTATAAAAATTAAAGATTTTTATCTCTTCATTTTTTCATTTCCAATTCAATTCACATTTTTATTTTCGCAACACACATGTTTCACATGAAATGGAAACACTATGTTTCAAAGTGATAAATCATTAAAATGTTTCCCGTGAAACATTT
>JAISVE010000062.1 GCA_031271725.1 Bacteroidales bacterium | reverse complement strand
GTTTCGTGTTTCTCTTTTATGCTTAACGGTTTTAATGCATCATTCGGACAAACTTCAGTGCAAACAGTACAATCGTAGTTGCAAAAACCTTTTTCAAAATTCATTACAGGCTGCATTATACCGCCTATTCCGTATTCTAAAAATGCGGGCTTCAATACTCTCGACGGACATTTGTCTATACACAGATGACAGGATGTGCAATGTTTCAAAAGATGATGATGTGATTCTGCGCCGGGCGGAGCAATGGGGATTGTGCGTTCGCCTGTTTTATTTGAGGTAACACTTGAGGTAACATTTGAAGCAACACTTGAGGTAACACTTGAGGCGAAAAGTTTTTTTCCGTTAATTAACGGAAGAATTGCTGCCGTTGCAATAAATTTGCGCCTGCCGTTGTCCGTTTCTTTTTTCTTGGCATGTTTCCCGACACGCGCAACAGCAGTTGGCAAAGAATATTTTATTGCTTTCTGCGAACACGCATCCACACAATCAAAACAAGACACACAACGGCTATAATCTATCTTTGAATTTTTGCTGTCTATGCAATGTGCCTTGCATTTATAGGAACAAAGTCCGCAATTAGTGCATTTGTCGTTATATATGCGTATCCTGAAAATAGAACGCGTGTTTACATAACCGAGTATTGTTCCCGCAGGACAAACAGTGTTGCAAAATGAACGACCGTAACGCCAAGCCAAAAACATAATCACAATAAAAGTTAATGCACTTATAACAAGTGAAAAGACACTCAGCACAAAAATTTCAACTCTGAAAAATGTATGAATGCCAAACGCACTTGTTATCGCTTCAAGAGCATTGTTTCCCAACATATAAAGCGGACGGAAAATATGTGTTACAATGCGGGTGTATGCGCTGTACGGCTCTACAACCGCAAGCAATACTGTAGAGTCAAGCAAAAGACATGCAGCTGCCAAAACAAGAATGGAAATGCGCAACCATGTTTTAGGTTTGCGGTATGCTTGTGGTTTTATACCGCGATTTCTACGCAACCGTTTAAAAATTTTTCTATTGCTTATCCAAATTATTGTGTCTTGAAAAACTCCCATCGGACACAATACCGAACAATATATTCTACCGAAAAGCAGTGTTATTGCAAGCAGAATACAAACTATAAGTATTGAGTGCGCAATGGCAGCAGGAATGAGTTGCCACATTGAAAAATAATAAAACTCGTGAGGCACCCAACCTGCTATATCTGCAATGTATAAGGTGAGGCAAAATGTTATAATGACTGCTGCCGTTATTCTTATTTTTCTTAACATCTTTTGCGTTTTATAGAAAACTACATTTTAATTCTCTTTACATTTAGTTTGTCGATGTTCATTGTGCCAAGCCCGTGCGCCTGCCCATTGGCAATATGCGATACCTGATCTATTGACATCGGGCGGATTTGGTTGAAGAATTTATTGCCTGCCGTGTCAATTGCAACAATATCCCGCGATATAAAAAGTGCTTTGCCGTTTACTACGTCTGCAGCACTTCTGCCCTGTGGCCCGTTGTCTTTTAATACGCGGTATGCATCCAATACGTTCAGTGCTGGTTTTTTGTCGAGAGTGCATATATCGGCAATACATTGTTGCAAGCCGTTGTTGTGAAAGTAACGCCTGTCCCAAACAATGCCCATAAGGTTTTTCATTGCCATTGTCATTTTTGCGCCACCGTGATTTTTCAATATCGGCACATTTATCCACACATCGCAATCAATAATTGCTTTGTGGACTTTTGCTTTTTTGAGAGTTTTTCCTTTGGGTAGATTTATTGCTACATAGTAGGATTCATTGTTACCGGGCATCATTCTACCACCTGCTTTTTCTACGGCATCTTCTATCCCGCTGTTCTTGTAACATTTTTGCCACTCATCACAAGTGTTGTCGAAAACAACAACTTCTTTTGCGCCCGCTGCAAGACATTGCTTTACTATCTCTGCTACTAATTCGGGATTTGTGTTGCCTGCCAAAGCGGGCGTCTTATCCCAACCTATATTCGGCTTTACTACAACTTTTTGTCCTTTCTTTACAAAGGTTGATATGCCGCCCATTTCTGCAATTGCTTTGCGGAACATTTCCGCAGGAGCTCCGCCCATTACTGCTACAAGGTCGGGAGTTCCGCCAACTGCTCCACTTTGAGAACCGGCTGCTGCATCCGCTATACTGTATTGCGTAAGCACGTCCGTTGCACCTACGGTCTTTACTGCAAACGCTGCGCCTATTGCGGCTATTGATTTTAGAAAACTTCGTCTATCCATTGTTTTGTTCATTTATTAATTTTATTATACGTCCGGAAAAAATTTCTAAAAATAGTTAGATGCAAGGCGCGCAAACGCAGGAGCGAGGAAGCGTACTGAAGTACGTGACCGAGTTGCAAGTGTAGCGCAACGAAGCAGATGACTTGCTTTTAGGAGTTTTTTCATATACACCATGGGAACTTAAAACATGCTTCATTATACAAAGCATAATCAGCATTGCCATTAACTGCAAAAGTATGCACAGATGCTGCTTCCCGCAATAATTCACGGGCAAACACTATTGTTTTTCCGCTTTTTATTCTGTCGTCAACAAGTAAAATCCTTTTGCCTTTAAAGTCAAAATTTATCGGCTCTATCAAACGCGGAGTGTCCCAAAGCGGCTTTTGATTTTCATCTTTCAGATGGATTTTCAACAGATGTATCGGCAACATTAGCCGCTGATTTATCATAGCCGCAGGAATTATTCCGCCATTGGCAATTGCTACGAGCATGTCGAAATTTTCCGCATTGATTTCGATTGTGCGTACTCGCTGCAAAACTTCTTCAAAAGTATGCACTATTTCAAAACGTATTTAATCAGCAAATATCCGCCAAAGACCTGAAATGCAATGCCCGGATAACCGATAATAACATCCTGCAAAGCGGCAATCAAACTGCCTTTGTAAATCCACTCAAAACTCATTCCCAACAACTGACAGGCGATAACAGAAAGTAATATTCCTAAAAGCAATTTTCCGTTAAACTGCTTTGCAAAATATGCTGCTGCAACCGCAAGCAAAATACTCTTAATCATAATTGCCGGAAGTGCTGCTGCGGGAGGCATTCCGAAAAGAAGCATGTTTGTTAGCGGTGACATAATTGCTGTGATAAGCCCCACCCAAAAGCCGTATTTATACGCACCGATTAAAGTGAAGAAATAAATAGGCAGAAAGATATGTCCGCCGTTGGGAACAAGATGTGCCAACTGTGGAAGCACTATGTTTCCCACAATAAACAGCACCGCAAAAATATAGGTGCGTAGATTTTTTAAGGATAAATTGTAAGTAGTTGTTGTCATAGTTTATTTTGTTTTTTAATTGTTGTACATAATCACTTTACGAATACATCGCCGTTCTACAAATACATAACTTTCTACCAACACAAGCCGTTCACGAACACGAGGAACAATTCAAATCACAATCCATATCACCGCAAACATCTTTTTCACCTCCCAAACGCGCAACAATACGTTCATCTAATTTAGTTCTCAAAGACAAGTCTGCTATTTGCGAAGTTATTTCACCTGCAAAAGACATCATAAGCAATTGCCGTGCCACATCAAACGAAAGTCCGCGCTGACGCATGTAAAAAAGTGCTTCTTCGTCCAACTGCCCTATTGTTGCACCATGCGAACATTTAACATCATCTGCATAAATTTCCAAAAAAGGTTTTGTTTCAAAACGTGCCTTAGGAGAAATAAGCAAATTGCGGTTTGTCTGCTTCGCTTCTACCTGCTGGGCATCGGCATCAACTTTTATATGTCCGTAAAATTTGCCTTGCGCGCTGTCATCCAATATTCCCTTAAAAAGTTGTTTGCTGAAAGTTTTTTCGCTCTTATGTTCTACACAAATTTTATTGTTTATTTTTTGATGTTTGTCGATAAGATACAATCCGTAAATATTTGCAGACGCCCCGCTGTCCGCAAGAATCAGCTTGCCTGTATTTGCTGTTTCCGCAATATTTGAGCCACCGAAATTAAAAAAGAATAAATTCAAACATGCACCCGACTTGACTTCTGCGGTCAAAGAAAGATTTGCATCCTGCGCAAAAATAATTGTGCGCTCTTCACGAGGCTGCAATGTTATATGCAACTCGCTAATATTATTTTTATTTGTATAAATATCCGTCATAACCACTCTT
>JAISVE010000034.1 GCA_031271725.1 Bacteroidales bacterium | reverse complement strand
GCGTAACTTTTTTCATTACGTTCTTTATCTTGGTGAGTTCATTCATCAAGTTAACCTTATTGTGCAAACGCCCCGCCGTATCAATAATCACAACATCAGTGCCCTTGCTAACCGCCGACTGTAAAGTATCAAACGCAACAGAAGCAGGGTCTGCGCCCATCGCCTGCGCCACAACAGGCACATCGGCACGTCTGCCCCATTCCTGCAATTGCTCTATGGCTGCGGCACGAAATGTATCGGCAGCCCCAAGCATAACATTTAAGCCGCTTTTTTTGAGGTTGTAAGCAAGTTTGCCGATAGTGGTAGTCTTGCCTACTCCATTCACACCAACAACCATTATAACGTAAGGTTTCTTACTTGTATCAATAGCCGATACAATACCGCCGGCACCCACAGCAGCACCTCTCTCCTCAAGCAAGGCTGCAATTTCTTCCCGCAAGATATTATTCAGTTCGGATGTACTTGTATATTTATCCTTCTTTACCCTTGCAGAAATTCTGTCGATAATTTTGAGCGTTGTATCAACCCCCACATCAGAGGTAATCAGGGTTTCCTCAAGGTTATCCAATACCTCGTCATCAACCTGCGATTTACCTATAACCGCCTTCTTAATTCTTGAAAAAAAACTTTCCATAATTTTATTGCATCTTTAATAGAAAACTTCTAAAACTTCAAAGTTCAAGGCACACGAACGAGAAGCGAGGGAGCGTACTCAAGTACGTGACCGAGCCACGAGTGATGTGTAACGCAGAAATTTGAATAATTTAGAAGTTTTCTCTAAAACAAAAAACGACATTTGTTAAATAACAAATGCCGCCTTTTGCTTATGAAAACAAAACAATTTTATTTTTTTGCGAAATAATCCTTAACATTGTCGTTTGGAATAATTTCTTCTTTAAATGTATATGCACCTGTTTTTGGTGACTTAACCAACTTAACAACCTTTGCAAAATCTTTACCGGTTGATGTTTTAAGGGTTGCAACTACTTTCTTTGCCATTGTCTAAACTATTTAATTTCTTTATGAACAGTTACTTTTTTAAGGAACGGATTGTATTTTTTCAACTCCATTCTATCAGGCGTATTTTTCTTGTTTTTAACCGTAATGTAACGAGACATTCCGGCAACGCCACTGGTTTTTTGCTCTGTGCACTCAAGGATAACTTGGATTCGTGCCTCTTTATTCTTTTTTGCCATAACTCAAAATCTTAAAATACTTCCGTTTCTCAAATCCGTTTCTCAAAAGGGCTGCAAAGGTAACTATTTTATTATAAAAAAACAAGCCTTAAAACAAACCCATGAATTATAATTTATCTCAAAAGATTTTGAAACTCTGTATTATCTTTAACAGGATTAAACTCAACGTCTTTCTGCGCCTGAGCCTTGAGAGCCGGCTTTTCGGAAATCGCCTGCTTCAATGCCTCAACAGCTGCAGAAGCGTTCTTCTCGCGTGCAGCACAAACAGCTTTCAGATACAAACCATCTGCCGTCATCGGACTCATGCAATCAAGAGTACTTTTAGCGGAAGCAACATCATTGTTGAGAAGCTGCGCAAGAGCAAGATTGTAACCGCACTTGTCATCAGACATACTGCTAACAGCCGAACTGTAATTGCCCTCTTTTATGGCAAGGATACCTTTATTTTTATTTGCTTCAGCATTGCCGGACTGATCGAAATAATCTTTTGCATTTTTGAAATCGCCCGCTGCAAGCGCAACAACACCAAAGTTATTCAACACCGAAGGAGTGTTTGGCTTAACACCATTAGCACTTTGCAACACTTCCGAAGCCTTGTCATAATTTTTATCCGCAATATAAAGCGAAGCCAAATTAACATAAGCACGAACATCATCCGGATAAATGTTTGTTGCGGAAGTATAAATCGTTATCTTGTTATTCTTGTCCTCAGTGAGAGTTGCCGAATAAAGCAGTTCTTCAAGTTTAAGGGAGTCCGGTGCAGTAAGTGAAAGTTCGGCAATCTGCTCGTCTGTCTTTTTAGGCTCAAGGAAACCAACCTTTATGATAGAGCGGCGTAGCGGAGGCAGAATTTGATCTTCAATCTCCTTGTAGATAACCACCATATTATTTATTTCCTGATGGCGTTTGTCTATATCTTTATTTGAATTGATAACATTGAGGATTGTATTCTTTTCCTTAATATCAGACTTGCCCACAGCAGAAAGGAAACCGTCCCAATCCTCGCCATGTGATGCAGTATCAACATCAATTTTTTGTTCTATTGTAGCAGGCTTTACCTTTAATTGTTTTGCACGTGCATCGGTTGCCTTTTTCTTCGCATCATCAACATGTTTTTTCGCAGTCAAGGCGCGTTGCTGTGAAAGTTTGCTGTTTCTAAGTTCCTCGCCTTCGGGAGAAGCCCAGGCATCAACACTTATACTCTTGATCTGCATACCTGATCTCAAAGCAGTGTCAAGCGATTTAAGAGCATCTACATTCTTTTGCTCTTTGTTCATGGGAATTTTCCAATCAAGGTTATACATATCTACAAGGAAGTAGATAGATGCTTCTTTCCACAAAATTGTTTCCTTTTCGTATTTATCTTTTTCTATTGATGTGTAGCCTGCTTCATTGTCAAGACGTGTAGCGGTTATTTGTGTGCCTGTTGCAGGAGTAACTTCGCCGAGATTCATTGACTTGGGCACAGCCATTGCTTCTGCGGCATTTGTTACCGGAGGAAGTTTTTTGGCTTTCTTTTCAACATAAGCAGCGGGGTTAAGAACAAGTGTGCTTTGTTCCATTCCGGGCTTGTAATCTATAGTTTCACTATATGTAAAACTGCCGCCGGCCGCTTTGTTAATAAGCGTTCCGTTGCCTTTTGTCTTTTCACCACGCAAAATATAAGGTTTCAGAAGTTGTGAACCTCCTTCATATTTGAGTTCCGGCTGAACAACAACAACAGCATTTGTGTTAAAGTAGTTAGGCGCATAATTGCCTTTAAGTTCAAACTGAATTTTATCACCACGCATCTCAAGCGGATTCGGCTTCACTTCATATTTAGCCATAGTCGGGTGATTTTGCACCATCTTTTTCAAACTCTCGCAAGAAGATGACAATACTGCGACTGCCGTTAACAAACATATAAACGGCAAATAAAATTTCTTTTGCATATATCTTTCGTTTTTAATTCTTTACAAACGGTTATTATTATGAAAATAACCTAATGTTGCGAGCAAAACCCGCAATTCCACAAATTTACACAAAATTTCCAAAATTTTTATTAAAATTGTGTTTAATTTTTAACTGTTATGGAAAAACTATCAACTTCCGACATTGCCCTTCTCAAAAAAAAGGGTATCTCCGAAAAACAACTTTCGGCACAATTGAAAGCATTCAAAACCGGCTTTCCTTACATTTCATTGCAAGAAGCGGCAACAGTCGGCAATGGAAAAATAATTTCTTTTTCGCAGAAAGAAATTGACAGATATGTTGATTTTTATGATGAGATGTCGAGCATTTGCGATATTCAAAAATTTGTGCCTGCATCGGGTGCTGCAACCCGTATGTTCAAATCGCTTTTTGCATATTATGATGAACTGAAAGCGGGCTGCAGTAAACGCAGCAAAGCTGGCAACAATGAATGCAACAAAACGGGCAGCAGCGCAAAGCCCACAGGCGAAGCAGCTGAATTTTTCAAACACATAAAAGACTTTCCTTTTTACAAGGAACTCTCAGCAAAAGTAAAAGATTTTTCCAATCACAAAGAAGTGTTGCGGGCACTTTTGGAAAAAGAAAACGGACTTAATTACGGCTCACTGCCCAAAGGTTTATTGCTCTTCCATATTGAAGAGAAAACGCCTGTAACGGCAATTGAGGAACATCTTATGGAAGCTGCGGAATATGCCGCAACAAAAATTCATTTTACCGTATCATCCGAACATTTGTCGGAATTTAAGAAAAAGGTAAAGGAAGTATTACCAAAATACGAGAAAAAATTCGGCATAAAATACAACATCACATATTCCATTCAAAACCCCGCTACAGATACCGTTGCCGTAACGTTAGACAATAAAATTTTCAGAGATGAAAAAAGACAAATAGTATTCCGTCCGGGTGGACATGGTGCACTTATTGAAAATGTAAATGCCCTGGATTCCGAACTTGTTTTTATAAAGAATATCGACAATATCACCACAAGCAAAAAACGCAGTGATACCCTGCGCTACAAGAAACTTATAGGTGCATATCTAATTGCTATCAAGGACAATATTCATGGTTTTCTAAACGATTTAAGTTCTAAAAATTTTGTCGAAAGCGACATTGAAGCAATAGAATTTTTTGCGGAAAGATTGTTTATAGACACACCTGACAAATACAAAAAATTTTCATTTGCAGAAAAAAAAGCGTATTGGAAAAAAGCATTTAATGCGCCCATAAGAGTTTGCGGAATGGTAAAGAATGAGGGTGAGCCGGGTGGCGGTCCGTTTTTTACTGTAAGCGACAGCAGTCCGAAAGCAGGCAGTAAACTCACAACAGGCAACAAACATACATCTCTGCAAATAGTAGAAAGTTCACAAATAGACCTAAAGAATGCCAAACAAAAAGCAATTTTTGAACAATCAACCCATTTTAATCCTGTTGACTTGGCTTGCTGGATAAGGGATTACAAAGGAAAGAAATTCGACTTAAAAAAATACATTGACCCTTCTACTGCTTTTATAACGGAAAAATCCGTAAAGGGAAAAAACATTAAGGCAATGGAACTGCCGGGCTTGTGGAATGGCGCAATGGCTAAGTGGATTACTTGTTTTGTAGAAACTCCGATTAGCGTTTTTACTCCCGTTAAGACTGTAACCGATCTTTTAAGACCCGCACATCAAGGATAAATTTTAAAACTTATCCATCTGCAAAAAATCAATAATATGGATATGTCTTATGCCTTGATAGTCAGTACCGGCAAGTTCATCCATAGTTACTACGATTTTGGGGAAATTATCTTTGACCGTTAGCAAATTACCGAACTCTCTGTCAATAGTTTTATCTAATTGAAGTTTGTAAGCAACTTGAATGTAGCATTTTTCATTGCCTCTTTCAGCAATAAAATCAATTTCTTTATCGTTAATTTGACCAACAAAAATTTTGAAGTTTTGTCTTGAAAGGTGCATATACACGGCATTTTCCAATACCTTTTGAATATCGATAAGTTTGAAACCACCTACAATAGAATTGCGCAAACCAAAGTCTTCAAAATAAAGTTTTCCTCCCGAAGTCAGTATCTTTTTACCGGTTAGGTTGTAACGCTCAACGTGATTAACTATAAATGCACTTTTAAGATAATCAACATAATCCAAAATAGTTTTTGGTGATACTTGAATGTTTATTGATTTAAAATAATTACTTATGCTGAGGGACGAAAAATTTGTTCCTGCACTGTCAGCAATAAAACGAGATAAAGATTTAAGTAAATG
The DNA here is from genome assembly GCA_031271725.1 of Bacteroidales bacterium. The sequence goes on along the minus strand of JAISVE010000034.1, from coordinate 7,859 downwards.
AATATTGCGAACTTCGTAACGTTCGGCAATATCACGCAAAAGTATTGTATTATATATGCTTTGCAGATATTCGTTTACGGTTAAATCCTCAAGAGGTAAATGTCTTAGAAAAGGCATTCCGCCATAACGGAAATATTTTAATAAGGTATTGTTATCTTTGGGCAAAACGTGAAACAAACAAAATTCGGAGAATGATAGCGGATGGATTTTAAATTCCACATAGCGTCCGCTTAGAAATGAGGCAAGTTCTCCGGACATCAGTTGTGAATTACTTCCGGTAATATAAATATCACATTGATTTTTGGATAAATAACTTCGCAAAGCCCGTTCAAATTCAGCAATATCTTGAATTTCGTCAATGAAAAGATAATTTTTGACTTTTTCTTTTAAACGAGAATTTACTTCTTTTTGCAATGTTTTGTAGTCTTTGACATGCTGATATTCCTCATTCTCCGTATTTATATAAATAAGATTTGCTTTTGTATTCTTTTTACGAATATGTTCCATAATTTGAAAAATAAACATACTCTTTCCAACACGTCTTTGTCCGACTATAACCTTGATTACCGGTTTATCAATCCATACAGCAAGCTGTTGTAAATAATTTTCACGTTCTAATATCTTTTCCATAGTATTCACTTTTTGGTAATTTTTAGCAAATATATGAAATTATTTACCTATAAGGAAATTTTTTACATAAATAGGTGTTTTATTTCTCTATGGGAAAATATTAACCTTTCGGGTGTTTTTCTTTCTAAAAAGAAAAAGGGCTGCGTTTGCTTAAATCACAACTTTACGGCTAACAGAATTACGTCCGTCTTTATGGAGATAACGTATAATGTAAACCCCGCGCTGCATCTTGTCAAGCGTGGTATTAACTTCCGAAAAAGACACCTGTTTTAACTTAACTCCGCTTACCGAGATTATTTCCGCAGTGGGATATGTATCTGCCGACAGGGACAACTCTTCTTCTACAACCGGCTCCTCTACTCCCACACTGCCGCCATTAAGATAAAAAGGAGTATTATCACCACCCCAAATCTTTTCTACAAGTTCAGGATAGTCAACAAAGGGGTTACGGTTGTTTTGATGTCTTTGAATGCCGTCATTACGTTCTCTTTCTTTATCACTTACGGAATCTTCACGATGCCATTTTAAAAGCATATTTTTTGCCCAAGTAGTGAATACTTGTGTGTTATCGTTTCCAAGCATGTCGCTGCTCCAACCCTTAACTAAATCTTCATAGCGAATTGCCATATAAAAATAAATACGTGCAAAGTCGCCCTTATATTCATCCGCAGGTTCAAAAACAGTTCCACTGTATCCAAGTCCGCTTTTAGCACTACCTAGTTTACAGCCATTGCTCGAAGTCGAACTTGCTGTCCCTACCTCACCGAAAGGGAAATTGCTGCGATTACCGTTTATCTTGCCATCGGTTGGTACGATATGCACAAAGTCAGCATTCATTGGTGATTTATCATTAAACCAACTTTTAGGCATGGAGTGTTCGCGATTATAGCAATCACACTCAACTTTATAATTAAGGGTAACTCCATTAGGATTTTTTCCGCACCGTTGGTTATTATCATAGGAATAATCGCAATTAGAATACATATCATAAACCTCATCAATAGTACCGGGCTTTACATCTATGTCTTTATAAATTGTCCAACAGGCTTCGTCACTATTATAAGAAGTAACCTTATGCCCTTTGATAATATTGTGCAAAGCAGTTTTAAGCGCGTAACCGCTCTTGCCGTTTGCATTATTATAATAGCCTTCAGGTGCTCCCGCAAAAACAGTTTGTGCAAACACGCATACGCTCAAAAAAAGAATAACAAAAAATCTTTTCATTGCTTTAAGTATTTTATTGGAGAGAGACTACATTATTTATTCACGCTCCGTTATTTATTCAAGAGAGGCTTTATTATTTAACCACCTTACGGCTAACAGAATTACGCCCGTCTTTATGAAGATAACGTATAATGTAAACCCCGCGCTGCATCTTGTCAAGCGTGGTATTAACTTCCGAAAAAGACACCTGTTTTAACTTAACTCCGCTTACGGAAATTATTTCTGCGCTGGGATATGTATCTACGGACAGGGGCAACTCTTCTTCCATAACAGTTTCCTCAACTCCAACTGTAGGCGGATCAAGATAAAAAGGAGTATTATCACCACCCCAGATTTTCTCTGCAAGTTCGGGATAGTCAACAAAGGGATTGCGGTTGTTTTGATGTTTTTGAATGCCGTCATTGCGTACGCGCTCTTTATCGCTTACAGGATCTTCACGATGCCACTTCATAAGCAAATTTTTTGCCCAATCATCAAATACTTGATTTTGATTTGGATTAAGCATTGCCTTCGCTGACTCATTATATTGCCAACCTGAAACCACATCCTCATAACGAGTTACCATATAGAAACAGATACGCGCAAAATCGCCTTTATATTCATCTATGGGCTCAAAAACAGTTCCGCTGTATCCGCTGAAATTACTTGTTCCTACTTTGCTGCCATTATGTGAAGTATAAGTCGCACTCCCTACTTCTCCGAAAGGATAGTTGCTGCGCCTGTTATTTACATAACCATCGGTTGGCAAAACATGAACAAGGTCGCTCACCATTGGAGCCCTTTCGTTAAACCAACTTTGAGGTATAGAATGTTCACGATTATAGCAATCACATTCTTTTTTATAACTTCCACATTTTTTATTGCCATGTGTAAAACTACAATCGGAATACATATCCCAAATCTGATTCGTTGTGCCGGGTTTTGTATCGGTATCTTTATAAGCATTATATAAATTATCATAACTCACAGACTTAAATCCCGCTTTAATAATATTGTGCAAAGCAGTTTTAAGCGTGTAGCCGCTTTTGCCATCAGCATTGTCATAATAACCTTCGGGAGCTTCCGCAAAAGCCACTTGTGCAAACATGCACACGCTCAAAGAAAGAGCAATAAAAAATTTATTCATAATTATTCAGATATAATTACTGCGGACAAAGGGTGCGGCACAACGCCTAACATCCGCTACTCTAACCTAAGACTGAAACACCTTCCGGCTGCGGCTCAACCCCGAAAGGAAATGTAAAGTTACAAATTTTTGTGAAAAACCCTAAACCGTAGTCTTCAGAAACAACTCTTTCAATTGTGCATCGCTAATGGTGGAAGGGCTATCGATCATAACATCACGACCGGAATTGTTTTTAGGAAAGGCAATAAAATCGCGTATTGATTCCGCACCGCCGAATAAAGAACTTATACGGTCAAAGCCAAAGGCAATGCCGCCGTGAGGAGGTGCACCGTATTCAAAAGCATCCATTAAAAAGCCGAATTGCTTTTGTGCTTCCTCATCGGAAAAACCAAGTATTGAGAACATCTTCTTCTGTAAATCGCGGTCATAAATTCTTATTGAGCCACCGCCTACTTCCACACCGTTTATAACCATATCGTAGGCATTGGCATTAACTTTTGCAGGGTCGCTGTCAAGCAGCGGAATATGTTCGAGTTTTGGGGAGGTAAAGGGATGATGTTTTGCATAAAAACGCTTGTCCTCATCGTTCCATTCGAGCAGCGGAAAATCAACTACCCATAAAGGTTTATATTCGTCTGCCTTGCGTAGGCCGAGTTGATCGGCAACATGCAAGCGCAGAGTGCCGAGCTGCTCGCGAGTCTTCTCGCCTGCACCCGCCATAATAAGCATAAGGTCGCCTGCTTGCATTCCACTTAAGGCAACCACCGCAGCCAATTCGTCCGGCGTATAAAACTTATCAACACTCGACTTCACAGAGCCGTCCGCAGCCACACGAAGCCAAATAAGTCCGCTCGCGCCCACCTGCGGACGCTTCACAAAATCCGTAAGCTCATCCAACTGCTTACGTGTATATTCGGCGCAACCTTTAGCCACAAAGCCGCCAACCCATTCCGCATTGTCAAAAACAACAAACTTTCCTGCAGGCAAAACACCTGCCGCACAAGAACCCACACCCGAATCAGAGCCCGCAAGCCCTCCCTTCAAATGCACAAAACGCATATCAAACCTTATATCCGGCTTGTCGCTGCCGTATAAATCCATAGCCTCGCGGTAGGTAATACGCGGAAACGCCCCAACATCAACTCCTTTTTCAGCCATAAACAAATGCCTCATCAAGCCCTCAAAAGTACCCAATACATCTTCCTGAGTAACAAAAGACATCTCGCAATCAAGCTGCGTAAACTCCGGCTGACGGTCTGCCCGCAAATCCTCATCACGAAAACAGCGCACAATTTGAAAATACCTGTCATAGCCACTAACCATAAGCAGTTGCTTAAAGGTCTGCGGACTCTGCGGCAAAGCGTAAAATTCGCCCGCATTCATACGCGAAGGCACAACAAAATCGCGTGCACCTTCGGGCGTACTCTTAATCAAAAACGGGGTTTCAATTTCAAGAAAGCCCTGCCCGCTCATATAATTGCGGATAAGTATTCCCAAACGATGACGCAATTCAATATTTTCCCGCACATTCGGACGCCGCAAATCAAGATAGCGATACTTCATTCTCAACTCATCTCCCCCATCAGTATCGGTTTCAATCGTAAAAGGCGGCGTTTTGGAACGGTTATACAAATGCACTTCAGAAGCAAGAATTTCTATCTCGCCCGTAGGCAACTTAAGGTTTTTATTACTCCTCTCCGCAACAACACCCGTAACACCAATCACGCACTCACGCCCGTAACTGCGCACCTGTTCGCACAAAGCAGCATTAGTTTCCATATTAAAAACAATCTGCGTAATGCCGTAACGGTCGCGCAAATCAAGGAAGGTCATCCCCCCCATATCACGCATACGCTGAATCCAGCCGCAAAGCGTAACTTTATCCCCATTATTTTTCAGCGACAACTCGCCGCAAGTATTTGTCCGTAACATAAAAGTTTCCGTTAAAGTTTTTACTGTTGTTTTGGCGTGCCCCTGCGAAAAGCATTTTAAGGCATCGTCTGCTTCGTTACACTACGCTTGAGGCTCGGTCACGTACTTCAGTACGCTCCCTGCGCCTCTGCACTTGTGCGCCTTGCATCCAATTCCTTAAAAATGTTTTTCAAAGCGTTTTGAAAAACATTCGCAGGGTCGGGCTCTCGCCTGTATCTTTTTGCTTCCACGCACAAACCCACCCCAAGCAAAAAGGATGTCGGCTCCATCCCTCACGCAACCCCCGACCTATTCCACACATCCTTGCAAATTTACGATTAAGTTGAGAGCAAAGCAAGTTTGTCTTTCATACTCGAAGCGAAGAGCGAAGATAAAATAAATTACTATTAATTTTACAATAGGCTGCTTTTTCGCTGGTTGCTTTTGGGATTAACAATTATTAGATGTACTGTAATAATAACTAATTACTTTATCGTATTTCCAGCTCCGCGCCCGCCTGAACTTCAAAATCGCCCTGGATTGTGGTTTCGTGGTCAGCATCAAGAATTAATTTTGATCCGTTTTCAATAGTTACATTTTTGACATTAATATTACAATCGGTAACAATAGTAGTTTGGTCATTATTAATATTTTGTCCTGTCAAGTTAGTTGTTGTACATAATGTTTGTACCGCCTTATATGCATTAATACGTCCTGCTCCAATTGTGCCGGGATACAAATGAGCATCAACAACAGGATCTGCGGTAGTTTGAATAATATTTTTAATTTGCGCAGGAGTTAAATCCCTATTCATGCTTTTAAGTAATGCACAGACACCGGCAACTATCGGTGTTGCATAAGAAGTTCCACTTTCTCTGATGTATGGATTAGCAATATTGCCGTCATTATATCGAATCGCCCCCATTACATTATACCCGGGAGAACAGATAGATACTTCTAGGTAATTTGCATGGGGGGCCGTGCCAGCTCTTGAATGACAATCATCTTTACCTGTACTACTAACAATAATAATCCTATTGTCCACTTGATGTGCAAAAGGAAATCTATCATTATCAGAGTTGCTTTGGGTATTGCCCGCTGATCTGACAATTACTGTACCATTGTCTAAAACTTCTTGAACCAGAAGTTTTTCTCGTGCAGTTGCTGATGTCAGCCCACCCCAAGAATAACTAATCACATCTGCCCCTTTCTCAAAAGAAGCATGATAGGCAATATCGGCTGCTGAAACATTGTAGTAATCATAAAACATTAACATCGTATTAAATCCAACAGAAGATAACCGTCCACCTCCGTCTGTTTGGGCTCCCGCAAAACTTGCACAAAATGTACCGTGATATTTTTTAACATGTCCAAAAGGATTGTTCGTACGAGGATCTGTCGTTGAAAATATTTTATTTGCTAAATCAGGATGAGATATATCAAATCCTTGGTCTATTATTGCTATAGTAATATCAGATGAACCTTTAGTAATATTCCAAGCTTTGTCGGCTTCTATTTTATTTAAATGCCATAATATAGGAGTCCCATCGGGATTTGTTTGAGACCACATCGCGTCTGATGGATTATATTCCGGGTAACCCAAATCTTGGGTATATTCAATATCCGAAAAAGAGGAGGAATAATTCTCTTTCAAATATTTAGCAAGTTCTTTGATATCACAATTACACTCAATAGATACGAATTTTCTTAAATATTCGTTCTTGGCTTTAGGATAAGCATATTTGTAGGAAAATACACTAAAATCCTTAAAAACATTGTCTAATTCTTTGTTATTATTGACAAGTTGTCCTTTTTCATTAGGTGTTATTGTTTTTTCGGCATTTGTAATATTGGCCAACAAATATCCATATTCTTGTGAGAAACCCGATAACAAACACAAATTGAATACGATTATACAAAATAATTTTTTCATAACTTAACTATTTTAAGAGTTTGAATACCATTATCTTTATTCTTAATTTTTACTAAATGAATTCCTTTAAGAAAATGATTTGTAGAAATCTTATTTATTCCATTCAATAATTCTGAACAGTAAACAAGTTTTCCCGAAACATCAATTATTTCAATATTTCCTCCTGTTGAAAACACAAAAACATTATCATTAAAAGGATTGGGATAAATTGTAATATTATCATCTTTAAGGGCATTAATACCCAGCACAGCACAATAATCACAAGGTAAAGATATGGTTTCCCATTCTTCTGATATGAAAGAAAAATCAGCATCAGAATAACATCTTAACCATCTGTAAATATCCACGTCTGGATGTGCAGCATTATCAAGCATCGGCATGAATTCGTTATGCGCTCCAATTTTTTCTGTGTATATATATGTGTAAGGAGCATAATATACTCCCAAAAACTTATGCGCGTCTTCATCTAAAACTTTCGCTTCAAATGTTTTTAGATTTTGAGCATTGGTTGTAATATTTTCAATTTCAAATTTTGCCGATAATACAGTATCTTTATATGAAGGTAAAGAAAAATCATCATACTTCTTAAATATAAATGTAAATTCAACAATATCATTTATTTCTGCATTAAAGTCAAATAATAAATTAAATTGGTTTTGATAATAATAATAGACTTTACCCTGCTCTTGTTTAATAATATATTTTTCGTTTGCAATGTTTGAATTATCGTAATACTGCCTTAGAATACGACAATTATTTCCTTCAATAATTGTATCTTTTTTAGAAACAATACAGTTAAAGTGATCTTCAGGACAACAGCCAGAAGTGTTGGTATAATACCATTCCGCCCCTAAAGGCGCAAATTCTGTTTGTGCATTTGCCTGTAAAGTCGAAAAACAAATAAGAACAATTAAAATAATTTTCGCTTTCATATTTCTCCTTTCTTTATTCAGTTAAAAGCATACGTTTGGTATCTATCAACTTGTCGCCCACAATTAACGAGTATAGGTACATTCCTGCTTGTAAAGAGGATGC
>JAISVE010000144.1 GCA_031271725.1 Bacteroidales bacterium | reverse complement strand
GTAATGCCCATCTCGTTCATTGTATAGATAATACGCCGTTGTACCGGCTTCATACCGTCTCTAACATCGGGTAATGCCCTTGACACGATAACCGACATTGAATAATCCAAAAATGCCGATTGCATGTGCCTTTCGATGTTCACAGGGACAATGCGTTCCACAACAGGGCTTTCACCCTGCTCTTTGATTTCCTTTTCTTCCATTCTAATTAACTGATTTTCTTGCTATTTGTTCTAAAAAATAATTAGCACAAATATACGAAAAAATGCTCTAAAACCCAAGCATTTTTTGCCGCGTTTTTAACCGTTTTTACACCTTGCTACCGCCTGATTGTGAGGAAATAAAAATTCAGGTTGGAAGCAAATAAACAAAGGAATAAAATTCTCTATTTAATATGGCAAGAAAGAGTATTTTTTGCCATATTCCAGCATCTGTTCTTTGAAATCGTCAGTGTAGGAAACCTTAACATCAATAATCTTTCCGTTCTTTTCTACGGGAGTCAGCACAGGATTTACAAAACCGCCGTAGGGAGCGAGGTTCAAGGTTTTGTAACGTGCCAAAACTTCACGGTGTAAAGCAGGTTCTACATTTATTGCATATTTTTCTACAAGTGCCTTGCCTGCCTCGTAATCGCCCTCACTTTTTATGCGTTGCACTTCTGCAAGAAGTTCCGCAAAAATGCTGCGTAATTTTTGATAATCGTTAATTTTGATATATGTTTTACCATCTTTAGTTAGCATTTCAATAACGTTGTCAGCCTTACCTTTTTCGTAAGCATAATGTGACACCAAACTGCGGTTGCGCATGTGCGCTTCCTCAATATTTTTGCCTTCTTCAATACGGATAAGTTGCGTCATAAGCCCATTACGGATAAAGCCATCGTACTCTGCCTTCGGCAAGTCTTCGCTATCAAAAAGCCCAATCTCTATAAGTTTCGGATCCATTATATAATACAATGCGAAAAGGTCTGCACGGGTTTCTTCCAATGTTGACGAATAATTTTTCAATGCCTCACTGCTTGTACCGGGTAATAGTTTGCCTGAGCCGTGACCAAGGCATTCGTGTAAATCTGTTGTCAAATTACTTGCCAAATTGCCGTATTTTTTAGAACGTGCAATTTCGTTTTCATCAATTGCAAATTCACTCAACAAACTCTTTCCTTCCTGCGCACTCTTGTCGTAAGCATCTGTAAGGTTTTGAATTGTTACGGATTTTGAGCCGTAATCTCTGCGAATCCAATCTGCATTAGGTAAGTTAATTCCAATTGGCGGTGGTGGAAAGCAGTCGCCGCCAAGCGTTGTAACATTTATTACTTTTGCGCTAACGCCTTTTACTTTTTCTTTTCTGAAACGCGGGTCAATAGGTGCGTTGTCTTCAAACCATTGTGCATTTGCACTTATAATATCGGCGCGCTTTGTCGCTTCCAAATTTTTGAAGTCTGCAATTGCTTCCCAACTTGCTTTCATTCCAAGCGGATCGCCGTAGTTTTCTATAAAACCGTTAACATAATCGGTCATAGAAAGCGTGTCCTGCACCCAAAGAATATTGTATTCGTCAAAAGTACGCAAGTTACCCGTTTTATAATATTCAACAAGTTTTAAGATATGGCTTTTCTGCATATTATTGTCGGCAACGGTTGATGCCTTTTCGAGCCAAAACACAATCTGTTTTATGGCATCGCCGTAGAGTCCGTCAATCTTGTAGATGTCCTCTGCTATAACTCCGTCTTTCTTTACAAGTCGTGAGTTAAGTCCGTAAGATATGGGGCGCGGATCATCTTTAATGGCCATCTTTTCATAAAACTCTTCTGCTTCCGCGGTTGTTACTCCGTCATAATAATTGCAGGCACTGTTTTCAAGTAATTTATGCTCCGGATTATCTGTTACGGAACGCATGGCATAAAGTGACGGGTCGAAGATTATCGGCGTTAAAAACTCTGTAAGTTCTTTTGAAGTTTTGCTTGTTTTAACTCCGCTCATATCCGAATTTTCTATCAGCTGTGCAAAATATTCTTTTGAAAAATCGGGAACTATCTTGTAATTTCCATAGTGGTGATGAATGCCGTTGGAAACCCAAATGCGTTTTAAATAAACAAGAAAACTATTGTATTCAGGCGTATCTTTATCACCTTTATAAGTCTTCTCAATCGCTTCAAGCGTATGACGGATAATGAGATTGTGTTTAAAATTTTGATCCCAAATAATGTCGCGCCCTGCCTTCGCTGCCTCTCCGAGATAATAGAGAAGTTCTTTTTGTTGAAGGGATAGTTTATCCCAATCCGGCACTTTGTAGCGGATAATTTTAATGTCGGCGAATTGGTCAATAGTGTAGCGGAATTCGCCTTCGTTTTCTTTTTGTTTTGATTTGCACGAGCCGAGCAGCAGTAATCCTGCGCCGAGTGCTGTTAGCAGTAAAATTTTTGTCAAGTCCATTTTTTTTATTTTTTAATTAAAGTTATTATTATAATCTACTTTTGTGGGCAACTTAAAAACTCAAAGATTAAGGCGCGCAAATCGAGTAAAACGGAGTTATCTGATGGATAATGAGTATTTACGAGATGCAGCGCAACGCAAATATTTGAGGAATTTAGAGTTGCCCTTTGTATTGCAGAACTTCATTATTTATATAATCAAGTTGAACTCCTACGGTTTTAAACATTTCTTCGCTCTCTTTGCCTGCGTGATACTTGTACTCGCAAACAACCCGTTTTATTCCGCAGTTAATAATTAGCATGGCGCAAGTACGGCAGGGTGTCATGGTGCAGTAAAGCGTTGCACCGCCTATTGCAATGCCGCGTTTTGCTGCCTGGCATATTGCCGCCTGTTCTGCGTGTACGGTGCGTACGCAATGTGTTGTAGTGCTTCCGTCTTCGTGAACAGTCTTCTTAAAAAGATGCCCCGCATCATCGCAATGCGGCAGTCCGGCAGGCGAGCCCACGTAGCCGGTAACAAGTATCTGCCTGTCCGAAACTATCACGCAGCCACTCTTACCTCTATCGCAAGTAGCCCTCTTTGCCACCGAGTGGCAAAGTTCCATAAAATATTCGTCCCAATTCGGTCTTGTGTTCATAAATTCTGTAATTGTATAGCAACTGCCTGTTCCAAGTCGGCAACGCTGCCATTGTTGGTGAAGGTGTGGTCGGCAAGTGCCATGCAGGCTTTTAAGTTTTGTTTTGTGGGGTTGGTGCTTTCCATTTCCGTTGCTTCGTCTGCGAGGAATTTTTCGTAAGTGATATGGTCGGTTTCCGAGCCGCGTCCGACAATGCGTTTGTAGCGCAGTTCAGGCAAGGCATCAACCGCCCATAGTGTAAAGTTGCCTTTTGCTCTTAATGATGTTATTTCACCTACCGCACGAATGCTTTCTATAACAGCGTTGCTGTCGCCAACAGCTACCGCTTCATCATACAAACAATCGGTAATATAAGACGGCGAAAAACTTGCACGCAAATCATTCGCCACAACTACCATACTATCCCTATTAACAGGCAATCCACGCTTTTCTATCTCTTTTATTAAAAATCCACGTACCGAATAATGCCTAAAGCTTTTTTGCTTCACAAGATAATCAACAACCGTTCCTTTTCCTGCACCGAGCGTGCCTGTTATTCCTATAATCATCTTTTTTTCTCCCTTGTCCAATAAAGCGTCTTTCCAAAAGCAGCAACGCCCCAATAGCCCCGCACTTTAAGTTTGGCAAGACCATTAGGAAAAGACATATATGCTTTAAAATTTCCATTTTTGCCCGGATACTTAAACACTCCACGTTCCCACTCGTTTTCCTGTTTGTTAAATTTTAACCCCCATAAAAATTTATATCCGATAAATTCCTGCAATTCAGGGTCTTCTACCCAGGTAACAGTACCCTCATAACTCTCATTTGCCGCCTTGTATATATAAACCTGTGATTTTTTATTGGTGAAAGGATCTTCCGAAAGATAGTAGCCCACAATATCGTCAGGTTTATTCTGTACCTGCTGTGCATGAGAATTTTGCAATGATACAAACAACAGCATCACCCCAATAAAAACAGCATAGATATTTTTCATGAGTATAAAGTTACGATTAAGCCGAGTAAAATACAAACTTGTTTGTATTTTCAAGGCATAGTAACTTAGCGAGCGAAGCGAGCAGCGTTACGATTAAGTTGAAAGCAAAGCAAATAAATTTGCTTTGCATATACTCAACCTTCAAAGTTATAAAATTGATTTAGAAAATCATCTGCAGTCATTATAGGTAATGATGATACTCTAAAGTCCTTACAATTTCGCGTTAGTATTACATCACAATTGGAACGCAAAGCAGAATAATACTGTAAGGCATCTTCAAAGTCTTCAAAATTTGAGTTTAACGCACTGTCTATAACCGACTCATCCAATGCGCTAATTGTAGAAATCATTTTAAACTTTTGCAATTTAGAAATTACAACATTATGCTTTTCGTATTTTTCAAGAATATAATTTACGGTTGAGTAAGATAATGCAGATATTACGAGCGTTAATTCGCCTCGTTCAGCTAACGTTGCTATTTTTGCAATATCTTCAAAAAACGGCTCTCGTTTTCCCAACAAATCCAATATAATATTAGTATCTAAAAAAATTTTTGGCTTCATTAAATATGTTTTTCAGCGAGATGTTTTCTATAATTAGCCTTATAATCATAATTTGCAGGAATATTGCTATCAGAAACCATTTCCATAATAAACGGAGATATTACAATATCCTCTTTTGAAGAAACTTTTGTTTGTGTTTTTGGTTTGGTTCTGTCCGGTAAAATTTTGACAAATGGAAAACTTTTTAGTAGTTCTATTACAAACAATGCTTTTGCATCACTGATGTCTAATGAGATTCTCATAACGAATAATCTTTTCGCAAATATAAACCTTTTTTGTGAGAATTTCTTATTTTTTGTTGCTATATATCAAGTTCAGCATGACGAGAGCAGGGGATTTTGCAGGTCATACCCTCCTCAGTGACGGAGTACAAGCGGGGTGAGCAGGCGCAGGAAAGCATCTATCAAGCGTGGCTTGTATATGCTTGAAACTATCTTAAAAGCAAGCAACACAAAACACAATTAAAAAGCCAAAATACAAAATTGCCATCATGTTGAACTTATTTCAGCATGAGTAGAATACAAACTACAAAGCCAAACGAAAACCGACATCAGGGTATCCCAAGCTCGGCAAGTATTTGTAGTAGCGGCTAGACACACGACAGTACAACGCGAAGCTACGTGAGCAGCCACCCCGAATCACACGCTGTCTAGAGCCATAAGCAGGTCCAACAGGGTTTGTCTGAGAATCGCTGCTGTAGTCTCCCCACCAATCACTGCACCATTCAAATACATTACCGCTCATATCATACAAAACCAAAGCATTCGCCTTCTTCTTGCCTACCTCATGCAAACCAATGCCATTATCATTTTCACCATCACCGTCGCTATCCTTCCAATACCAAGCGACATCATCTATATTATTGCTGCCAGAATATTTGGTTTGAATTTCTGCCGCACTGCCGCCTCTCGCAGCATATTCCCATTCTGCCTCTGTCGGCAAACGGAATTGTTTACCATCACCAACTAATTCGCTTAACTTGTAACAGAAACCGTTCTTGTAATAAGTTACTCCGTTTATGGTATAACCTGTGTCAGAAGCAGCTGTACCTACTATATCATTCCAACTTACCCAATACATAGGATAATTATCACCCTTTCCGTAACTGTAAGTCGTGCCTTCTTCCTGCCAAGTGTAGTCCGGATTATCTTCCTCATGGGACCAGCCGCCCATTACTGCCTTCCACAAAGCCTGTGTTACTTCAGTACTGCTTATGCTGAAATCACTTAAAGTTACTTGATGCGTTGGCTTTTCACCATCATGAAATGCGTCCTCACCCTGCTCAGACGTTCCGCCCATTGTAAAAGTACCGCCATCTACCTTGACCATATCGAAACTGACACCGTTGGCAGTAGTATTGCCGTTACTATTACTATTACCATTTCCATCGCCATCATCTTCGCCGTTGCCCTTATCGCAACCAACAAGCAGCATACCTGCTGCAAACATTACGCTCAAAGCAATTAAGCCGAGCAACATTTCTTTTAATTTTTTCATTGTGTTTTAATTTTAGTTAATACTTTAATGACTTAAATTGGATTTATATATTATACTTTGACTACTGAATTAGGCAATAAAACCGTTACGCTTGATTTAAGTGAAACAGGCGTAAGATATAAGGAAACCGCTTGGGAGCTGTTTCCACAAGTTGTTATTAAAAAATTATTGGAAATAGAAGGACTGTCTATTGCAAAAAGTCCGTATCTTGCAAGATATAGATTATCTTGGCTCTTGGCTCTTGGCTCTTGGCTCTTGGCTCTTGGCTCTTGGCTCTTGGCTCTTGGCTCTTGGCGAACATAATGTAATGATTATCTATTGAAATAATGAATTGCAAAGATACTAATTTTAAGAAACAATTAAGATTTTGCTTTGTCAAAAACGCGAGCCATACCAAACTTGCTTTTCGTTCGGCTTAATAGTAATTTTGCCATATATGAGCGACAACGATTATATGCGAATGTGTTTTGCCCTCGCGGAAAAGGGACTAAATAATGTATCGCCAAATCCGAGAGTTGGGGCTGTAATAGTGTCAGGCAAAAGCAAGATTATCGGTGAGGGTTTTCATCGTGAATACGGCAAAGCACACGCAGAAGTAAATGCCATTGAAGATGCGCGTTTGCGGCTCAAAAGCGAAGCAAATAATACGTTAAAAACTTCAACAATCTACGTAAATCTTGAACCCTGTTCACACTATGGTAAAACCCCTCCCTGCGCCGACCTTATTATAGAATGCGGTATTCCGCGCGTAGTTATATCTTGCTGCGACCCCAATCCTCGAGTGAATGGGAATGGTATTGAGAAATTGCGCAATGCAGGAATTGAAGTGATAACAGGCGTTTTGGAACAGGAAGGTAGATGGATTAACCGCCGTTTTTTTACGCGCATAGAAAAACATCGCCCTTATATTATCTTAAAATGGGCGCAAACTGCAGACGGTTTTATGCCTTCCACACGTATTACAAGCGATAAAACGCAAGAGGAAAATCATTTTATGCGTGCCAATGAAGACGCCATTATGGTTGGCACAAACACTCTTTTACATGACAACCCTCAATTGAATAATCGCCTTTATAATGGTGGAAAAAATCCGCTGCGAATTTCTTTTGACCTGAATGAACGAGTGCTTAAAACGCTTGAAACATCAGCAACAATTAACTTCTTTGACGGCACATCCCCTACTCTAATATTCACAACAAACGATGTAAAATATCCGAATGCAGAAACAGAGATAATCAATTCAAGTGAGCCGATACTTCCGCAAGTTATGCAAGCACTCTACGCACGCAACATAAACTCTTTGATAGTTGAAGGTGGCGCAAACCTGCTGCAAAGTTTTATAGACAATAATTTGTGGGATGAGATTTGTATTTTTGAAGCAAACACAGAGGAACTTCTAAAACTTCAAAGATTAAGGCGCGCAAGTGCAGAAATGAAAGAGCGTACTGAAGTACGTGACCGAGTTTCAAACGAAGCGCAACGAAGATATTTGAAGAATTTAGAAGTTCCTGCCCCCAAACTACCAATCAACACAAAATTCTACAACCAACACACTTCCGACACCGACACCATCTCACGCTACATTAAAAATGCCGACTGATACTTACCGCACAATAGCAAATCCTGTAGAGGGAATTTATAAAGACAAAGGCAGCAAGTTTCTTGCCTTTGCCTTTCCTGTTTCGGATAAGCATCAGGCGGAAGAATATGTTGCGGGATTACGCAAAAAATATTTTGATGCACGGCATCACTGCTACGCATACCGTATTGGAGAAAACGAATTCCGCATAAATGATGACGGCGAGCCGAGCGGTACAGCAGGCAAGCCCATTTACGGACAGATTCTTTCACAAGATATAACAAATATACTTATTGTTGTGGTGCGATACTTCGGCGGCACACTGCTCGGCACAAGCGGACTGATAAAGGCATACAAAAATGCAACAGCAGACGCATTGCAAAACGCAAGTATTATTGAATGCGTACGCACATCAACCCTAACAATAAATTTTCCTTATGAAAAAACAAGTGCCGTAATGAAAATTCTTAAAGATAACGACATTATTCCACCCAAGCCGTTATACAACGAGAGCGGTACTTGTACTATGGAAATAGAAGTTCGTTTAAGAGATTATGAAAGAATAAAATCGGAAGTTGCCGAATTTTGATTAGAAAGCATAGCGAGGATTACGAATCTTAATATTCGTCATTTGTTCGTCTGCGTCAAAGCCGTCACCCTCTGTAATTATTTTCGGACTCAGTCGCTTAACATAAACGTCAGAATATATTTTACGTTTATCTTGATCCCAATACATCGCTTCGGTATAAATAGTATCCATTGTGCGGTAGTCGTAAACTTCAACATTTTTATAGAAACGCATCAATCTTGACTTTTGCGAATTTATCGCAGAGTCGGCACGCATAAAAACCTGTAATTCATTTGTTTCTTTATCATAGAAAGTCAATTCTATACCGTTAGGGGATATTTGAGTTTTTTCCTCGTCATCGTAATTATAAAGAACAGGTTGTTTGACCTCCATTTGCAATTGCCCCCTATCTGTAAACATTGTTTCCGCATCATAAACGGTTTGTGTGGGCATTGTTGATAAATCAAAATTAACACCGGATTTCTTGCTGCTGCAAGCGAACAAGAATAATGCCAATGTTATTATTAAAATTTTCTTCATATTTCTAACAAACATTTCTCAACATTATATCATAAAATTCCTAAACCATAAAAATTTCTAAAAGTAGTCAGATACAAGGCGCGCAAGTGAAACGGCGAAGGGAGCGTACTAAAGTACGTGACCGAGCCGTAAACGCAGCGCAACGCCGTAGATGACTGCTTTTAGGAATTTTTTAATCATACTTCATCTTTACAAACCAAGTCTCTACTGACGAAAAACTAACGCCTATTCTACCAATACTACTCTCTATTTGCCCTTTCTTCAAATTACCCATACGCGAGTATTCGCCAAAAATATAAATGTTAGATCTCGACCGCCTGATAGGAATACCTACACCCAAACTAACGCCAAAGCCGCTAACCTGTTTGCCCGCATAATTGTAGTTATAAGTCTGCCAATTCGCACCCACACGATACGACAAACGGCGCATCCAAAAATTATGTCTAAGGTCAGACAATAATTCCGCTCCGATAGAAGCCCTGTATGTTTGGTTGATGCCTGTCTGTTCTATTTGGTCGAGTTCAGAGGTATATTGCTTCCACCAAGTGCAGGAAAAATCCGCTGCCAAAAGAAAACGCCCCATCGATTCGTATGAAATACCGGTGCGTAATATTCCCGGATTTGTTGCCTTGCCTCTAACGCTATTAAAAACTGCCACCGTATCAGTATATGAAACGCCGCCCATATATTCAGTTGTTATCATTCCATCCCGCCTTGCATTGAAGCGCGACTGCCCCGAATAACTTGCGCCTATTGTTAAACGGTCTGTTCTGTTTATAGCCTGAACATATTGAATGCCCACATCCCAACCAAAACCATTATAAGATGTTTCACGGTAATTGCGCGTTTCCGAAGAATACATTGCAAGAGAATCGGTTAAAAAAGCAAAACGATCCAATTGCTCAACCTTACCAACAATATAGTTAAGGTTGAAACCGACAGAAACAGGTCCCCAACCGAAAGCATTACCCCAGCCGGCACGATAAAGTCCACCGGAGCCGCTATGTTCCAATTGTGTGTTACCTATATTTGTGGAATCAGTATTTCTAAATGAAGAGGAAAGATACGCAATATCTGTTACAGGCAACAAAAACACGCCCATTTTCCACCACTTAAAAATAGGGAAATAAAATTCTATATTGCTTAAACCACCTGTAGTACCCTTATTTTTAAGTATTGTTTCTTCTCTTTGTTGTCTAAGATTTACAAAACCCATATTCAAACCTATATGAAAGGCGACACTCAGGGTATCGACTCCACGCAAATAAGAAGCCGGATTAAAAGGGTTTGCAGAGCCACTGCCCGTTATTCCTATAACCGTTCCGCCAAGACCTGCAAAACGTGCATTAAGATAAGGCATCTCTACTCCAATACCGGAAGATGAATATGGTGAAAGCAAACCTGTTTGAGCATAACTGCCAAAAGAGGCAAACGCTATTAAAATGCAGGAAACAACAAATGTTTTTCTATTTTTTATTATATCGTAAAATTTCATTAAGTCCCTGTAAAACTAAATTTGGGCTTGCAAAGATACGCAAACTTTCCGAGACACGCCCATCATAGTATTTTAAGTCGCCGCCCGTAAGCAATATTTTCAGATTTTCATATTCTCCTGAATATTGGTCAATATAACCTTGAATTTCGTACCATAAGCCCATTATACAGCCGTTAAGCATACTTGTTTCCGTATTATTTATAGGTATGCCTGTATTTTCTCTAAAATCATTCAACTCTACATTAGGCAATGCGGGCGCATCCCTGTGCATCGCCCGCAAACGCATCGAAAGCCCCGCAGAAATAGCCCCCGGCACAAACCCTCCACCACTGTTAAGCATATTATATGTTACACAAGTTCCGAGAGAAATAATAAGAACATTTTCTTTCGGATATAACGCCAACGCACCCGCAACAAGGGCAAGACGGTCTATTCCTATTGTTTGCGCATAGTTGCACAAAATATCAAAAGGCAAACTGATTTCGTCCGAAAATTTGTCCCAAAAAAGAACATCAAAATTTTTCAGCACTCTGCGTAAATTGTCAGGAATGCCCGTCACAGAGCCCACTATCACACTGTCAACACCATTAAAAAAAATTTCAAGTGTGTTGATTTCGGGCGAATACACAAAATCTATAAGTTCTCTATCTTCAAAAATTCCCGCTTTCAATGCGGTGTTGCCAATATCTATAACGCCCGTCTTCATCTCACAATTCTATTCAACTCTACGGATAATTTTTTCTTTACGGCGTTAAGATTATTTCTCTGTGATAAAAGTTCCGCCAAACTCAAAAAATCATCATCTCCCGTCTGCTCCAATTTCTCTATGTCATGCTGATTTTTTTCTATCTGTTCGTTTATGTATGCAAGAAGTTGTTCGTACATATAAGAATGCCAAACATCGTTTAATTTTTCCTCTTCCTCTTGAACATAAATACCTTTTTTACACCAATTTTTGCTGATTGAATATTGTGATGAAGCAAGCGTTACTATTATGTTTTTTGCTTCTTCATTATCAATAGACATCATTTCGTTAATATCCGGAATATGCGAATTATCGCTATTTTGAATTGCATTTTTAATAAAGTCAAAAATTATCTGGTTTGAAGGATTGGAAAATGATATATTATTCTCGGAAAAATATCTTATAACACAATCGGCAACCCTTACTTGCGGCTCCAATTCTTTACTTCCGTAATTTATAAGCAAACGCAAAATATCTTTTTCTAT
>JAISVE010000066.1 GCA_031271725.1 Bacteroidales bacterium | reverse complement strand
AAAATCTCAAAAGGAATTTTATATATCATGGAACAACAGGGTTATCAAGAAGTTTGGAAAAAATGCTTAGCATTTATACGCGACAATCTTCAAAACAATTCTGCTTTTACTAAATGGTTTTTGCCTATAAAGCCGGTTCAGTTAAAAGATAACACCCTTATTATACAGGTTCCGACAAACTATTTTTATCAATGGCTCGAAGAACATTATGTAGATTTATTACGTTCAGCCATAAAAAAAGAACTCGGTGCCAAAGGCAGGCTCGAATACAGTATTGTTCTTGATACCACCGATCCTTATGAAATTACCGCCACAAGCCGCAACCGCGGAGCGACCAGAAATCCGGAAACAACTTTTCCAACACCCGATAAAGATAAAGTTCCATTCAATCCATTTGTTATACCCGGTATCAGACGTGTAAGAATAAATTCCCAACTTAACGAAAAACTTTCTTTCGAAAATTTCGTTGACGGCAAATGCAATCAGATTGCTCGTGCGGCAGGTTTTGCAGTTGCAAATGACCCAGGCAAAACCGCATACAATCCTTTGTTTGTTTACGGAAAAACAGGTTTGGGGAAAACGCATTTATTAAATGCTATTGGTCTGCAAAGCAAAATGAAAAACCCTGACCTTACCGTATTATATATTTCCGCAGACCAATTTACCCAACAATATATTGATGCATGCAAAAATAATTCGGCAAACGAATTTACCAACTTCTATCAAGCAATAGACCTTTTACTTATTGATGATATTCATAAACTTGCAGGCAGAACTTCCACACAGGATGTTTTCTTCAATATATTCAATGCAATACATCAACAGGAAAAACAAATCGTGCTTTCATCCGACCTTGCTCCCGTTGACCTTGCAGGAATAGAGCCGCGCTTGCTCTCCCGCTTTAAGTGGGGTTTGGCAGCGGAACTCGAAACACCGGATGTTGAAACCCGTATTGCAATTCTCAACAAAAAAATCCACGAAAACGGTTTGGAAATTTCAAAAGAGATTGTTGAATATATTGCTTACAGTGTTTCCACAAGCGTTAGAGAACTCGAAGGTGTGCTAATTTCACTGCTTGCGCAGTCAATCCTCAACAAGAAAGCAATTACAATGGATCTTGTTAAACAAACTGTTGACAAGATTGTTCGCAACGCTGTTAAGGATATTTCCATTGACTTTATAATGAAAACGGTTAGCGATTATTTCAGCATATCCATAGATGAAATAAATACCAAAACAAGAAAACGCGAAATTGTTGAAGCACGCCAACTTGCAATGTATTTCTCAAAAAAACATACAAAGGCTTCCCTTAGCACCATCGGTCAGCAATGCGGAAATAAAGATCACGCCACCGTACTTTACGCTTGCAAAATGGTGGGCAATCTAATAACTACCGACAAGCGTTTCAAAGAAGTTGTTG
The DNA here is from genome assembly GCA_031271725.1 of Bacteroidales bacterium. Next base: position 3,291 of record JAISVE010000066.1, on the reverse strand, counting down.
AAGATTTAAGCAAAAAAATTACGGGATAAATGCCTCGCCTGTTCTTGCTTCCCACTCTTTTGGGTGAAGAATCTAACCCACAAGATATTTTACCCTCCTCTTACAAAGCTGTTATAGAAGATTTACGTGTATTCGTTGTAGAGAATATACGTTCTGCACGAAGGTTTCTGCGCAAAGTCGGTTTCACTGCAAACTTTGATACCGAAGTTCGATTTTTTGTTTTGGACGAACATACTTCTGTGCTTGATTTACCATTCGAACTGGCGGAAAGCGATATTGGTTTACTGTCGGAAGCAGGGCTACCCTGTATTGCCGACCCTGGTGCAAAGATGGTGCGTTGGGCGCAGCAACACGGAATGAGAGTTGTGCCTGTCAGTGGTCCTTCATCTATTTTTCTTGCACTAATGGCATCGGGACTTAACGGACAAAACTTTACTTTTCACGGCTACTTGCCTGTGCATCCGAATGACAGAGTTCGCAAAATTCGCTCTATTGAACAACGCTCATTGCAAACAGGTACTGCGGAAATTTTTATTGAAACACCGTATAGAAATAAACATTTGTACGCTTCACTTTTGCGGGTATGCCGCGAAGAAACTTTGCTTTGTGTTGCCCGTAGCATAACTTTACCGAATGAGGATATTCAGACACACAGCATTGCAGAGTGGCGTAAAATACGGCTCGAACTCGGTAAAGAGAATGTTGTTTTTTTGATACAGGCAATATAACTATGAATCCGCCGTTAGCAGAACAGTTAAGACCGCAAACACTCGAAGAATATATCGGGCAGGGGCATCTTATGGGTGAAGGTGCGGCATTAAGGCAGGCAATCCTTACAGGTAATCTGCCTTCAATGATTTTATGGGGACCGCCGGGCGTGGGCAAAACTACCCTTGCCTATCTAATATCAAAAACATTAAACAGACCTTTTTACACTTTAAGCGCAACTCAGGCGGGCGTAAAAGATGTAAGGGAAGTTATTGAAAAAGCGCACTCAGGCAATGTAATGGATTTTGCAGTTCCGGTTTTGTTTATAGATGAAATTCATCGCTTCAGCAAAAGCCAACAGGACTCGCTATTACAGGCTGTGGAAAAAGGCTGGGTAACATTTATCGGTGCTACTACCGAAAATCCGTCTTTTGAAGTTATCACTCCGTTGATTTCACGCTCGCAGGTTTATGTGCTGGAGCCACTGTCAGAGACAGATCTTGACAGAATTGTAGATAGAGGTGTAGAATTTTTGAAACGTTATTTCAAGACGGAAATAAATGTTGTTTCTACACATGCCTTAAAGCGAGTGTCCGGCGGCGATGCAAGGAAATTGTTGAATGCTGTTGAGATGGTTGTTACGGCACAACCTTCAGCAGACGGCAGTGTGCCTATTATCAGCGATGAAAGTGTGTCGGCAATTCTCGGCAAAAACCTTGCTGCCTACGACAAAAAAGGCGAACAGCATTACGATATTATTTCCGCATTTATAAAAAGTTTGCGCGGCAGCGATCCGAATGCTGCGGTTTATTATCTTGCGCGTATGCTTGAAGGTGGAGAAGATCCGAAGTTTATTGCGCGCAGGATGTTGATTTTGGCGAGTGAGGATATTGGCAATGCCAACCCTAATGCGCTGTTGCTTGCCAATGCCTGCTTTGACACTGTGCATAAAATCGGATATCCGGAATGCAGGATAACACTTTCGCACGTTGCGGTATATTTGGCTTGCTCACCTAAGAGTAATGCCGCATATATGGCGGTAGAAAATGCTATCGCTTTTGTAAGACAAACAGGTGATTTACCTGTGCCTTTACATATTCGCAATGCGCCTACAAAATTGATGAAAGACTTGGGTTACAGTGATGGTTACAAATACGCCCACCATTACAAGGATAATTTTGCAAATCTTGAATTTTTGCCGGAAGGTGCGGAAGGCAGCAAGTTTTACGAGCCGAGCGACAACCCGAAAGAGAACGAGATACGTGCCCACTTGCGGGCATTGTGGAAACAGAAATATGGCTATTAAAGAACTTCGCAAATTATACCAATGCCTCGTACGGTCGAAACTTGCTATTTTGTAAAGATATTGTATGCTAAAATTCAGAACTCGCTTCGCTCAGACACCTGAATTTTTAGCGCATACAATATCTAACAAAATAACGCAAGCCCCGCCGTCATCTTCGGCATTGTTATAATTTTGCTTCGCTCCTTAGCAAGCACACATAAGTGACAACAATGAACATACAGGAAAAAATAAATGCAACAGTCAGCAAATTCTCAATGTTCGAGGATTGGATGGACAAATATCAATTGCTTATAGAAATGGGCAAAGATGCTCCATTGCTAAAGGACGAAGAAAAGTCCGACAAATATCTTATACAGGGCTGTCAATCGCGCCTTTGGCTCAAAGCAGAACTGCAGGACGGCAAAATGAAATTCAAAGTAAATTCGGATGCCGTTATAACCCTCGGCATAGCAACCTTGCTTATCAACGTATTTGACGGAGAAACTCCCGCCATAATAACCCAAACTCCTGTTGATTTTATAGACGAAATCGGATTAAGGGAACATCTCTCTCCTACCCGCTCTAACGGACTTACGGCAATGGTTAAGCAAATGAAACTTTATGCCATGGCATTCTCTATCGGAAATTCCTAAATTATTTAAAAATTTCCAAGAAAATGCGTAAATTCGGCAATTGATAATAATTCGTGAACCATATTTTCAGGTGCTCACTGCCCTGTTTATAGTCTTGTTAACTGTAATGTTGCCTCAAAAAGCATCTGCACAATTAGACTGGGATATTTCCGATTGCAGCGGACTTAAACTCAGAACATCGGTATATTGCCCCACAGAAGACAACTTTATACAAATCTGGACAGGAGTTTATCAACTCACACCCGGCATTCCTACAACAAATATATACATAAGCGACTCAGACGGCAATAAATACTCTCCAAACGATATAATCACTCCCACAGAGGATATAGAAATAATAATACATTCTACGCTTAACGGCAATAATTGCACGGATACAGTTAGAATTACCGTTGCAAAATTGCCGGAAGCAAGCATCATTGGAGGGGCTCCTGATCCGGTACTTTGTATAAACACTTATATTGATGAGCCTAAAATAGACACCCAAAATGTGGACATATTTACTTGGGAGAAGTATGATATGCCGCCTCAGCAAATATCATTTCCATTTCAAGTTACCGAAGACATGACTATAAGACTTGTCTGTGCCAATAGTGCTTGCGGTGATTATAGACTTATCATAAACATACCCTTAAAAGTTATTGA
>JAISVE010000007.1 GCA_031271725.1 Bacteroidales bacterium | reverse complement strand
ATTTTTATGATATTGCGGAGTTCGGCTAATTGCATAGAGTGAACGCTCTTATGGTAGAGGTCTTCGGTTTCGCGGTAAATAATTGCAAGACGGTCTAAAGCCCTTTTCAGGCGCAGGTTTGAACGCACTATGCCTACATAACTTGACATAATTGTTTGTACTTCTTTCAAACTCTGCGTTATCAAAATCATCTCCTCATTAAGCACCATACCTTCGCTGTTCCATTCCGGAACTTCATCGCAAATTTCCCCGCTGTTTTTTATTGCATGCAGATACGCACTATGTGAAAACACCAAGGCTTCCAACAGGGAGTTTGAGGCCAAACGGTTTGCACCGTGCAAGCCTGTGCAGGAACATTCGCCGGAAGCATATAATCCCAGAATATTTGTGCAAGCATTTTTATCAACTACTATACCTCCGCAACTGTAATGCGCAGCGGGAACAACAGGCAACAAATCCTTACTTATGTCAATACCTATCGACAAACATTTTGCATATATTGTAGGGAAATGCCCAAGGAGTGTGCTTTTGGATATACTGCGGCAATCAAGAAATACATGATCGTCACCCGTAACTTTCATTTCACTGTCGATGGCACGGGCAACAACATCACGCGGAGCAAGTTCAAGGCGTTTATCGTACTTCGACATAAAATATTCTCCTTTTAAGTTGCAAAGCCGCGCTCCTGCACCACGCACCGCTTCTGAAATCAGGAAAGACGGTTTTTCGGCAGGATTGTAAAGCGAAGTGGGGTGAAACTGTATAAACTCCATATTTTTTACCTGCCCTTTTGCGCGCGAAACCATCGCAACACCATCACCTGTGGCAACAACGGGATTAGTAGTGGTGGCATAAACATTGCCATTGCCTCCAGTAGCGAGCATTGTAGTCTTGGCAAGAAAAGTATCTATGCGATTTTCCTTTATGTTGAGAACGTATGCCCCATAACAGCGGATATCAGGAGTGCGGTGATTTACTTCCTGTCCCAAATGGTGCTGTGTAATAATATCTATTGCAAAATGATATTCCAGAACTCTGATGTTTTTATGCTGCTGCACTTTTTCTAAAAGTATGCGCTCTATCTCGTGCCCCGTTTGATCTTTGTGGTGCAAAACGCGGTGTTCGGAATGCCCGCCCTCACGAGCAAGGTCAAATTCGCCGGAACGTTTTTTGTCAAACTGCGCACCATAACTAATGAGTTCTTTTATGCGTTCGGTAGAATCCTCTATTGTGAAGCGCACAACATCTTCATCGCAAAGCCCATCTCCTGCAACAAGAGTATCCTGTATATGTTTTTCATAAGAATCAAGGGCATCCATAACGGCTGCAATGCCGCCCTGTGCATAGTTGGTCGAGCCTTCATCGGCAAGTCCCTTTGACAGCAACAAAACCTGCCCGTATTCGGCTACTTTCAGGGCAAAACTTAAACCCGCAATGCCCGTCCCTATTACCAGAAAATCGGTTTTTAGTTTCATATTACTACTTGCAATTTTAGAAAATTTCCAAAAATTCAAAGGTTAAGGCGTTCGAACCGAACGAAACGGAGTTATCTAATGATAATGAATATTCGTAAGGTGAAGCACAACGCAAAGATTTGGATTTTTCGGAATTTTTACTTTTTGAAATTATAGAGGTCGGATATACTCTCACAATTCTCTATACGCACTATAACTTCTGCAAAAAGTTCGGCTGTAGAAAGCACTTCGATTTTTTTGCTTTCTCTTTTAAGCGGAATAGTATCACTAACTATAAGTTTGGATATTGCCGACTTCTCAACCCTTTCCATTGCATCACCCGAAAGAACGGGATGAGTAACCATTGCCGTAACACTTTCCGCACCGTTTTTCATAATGAGTTCCGCTGCCTTAATCATCGTGTTGCCTGTGTCAAGAATATCGTCAAGCAGAATAACATTTTGTCCCTCAACTTCACCTATCAAATCCATTCTCTCAACAACATTGGGACGGGAACGCTGCTTATAGCAGATTGCAAAACCGGTATCAAAAACTTTTGCATACTGTGCAGCACGCTTTGTGCCGCCTGTATCCGGCGAGGCAAACATCATATTTTGTATTTTCTTCTTTTTAAGATAAGGAACAAAAAAAGATGAGGAATATAAATGGTCAACAGGCGTTTCAAAGAAACCCTGAATTTGGTCTGCATGAAGATCTACCGTAACTATGCGGGAAACACCTGCAACAGTAAGCATATTTGCTATAAGTTTTGCAGTAATCGGCACACGCGGTCTATCTTTGCGGTCTTGACGCGCAAAGCCGAAATACGGAATAACTGCAATTATTTTACGTGCAGATGCGCGTTTGGCAGCATCTACCATCATTAACAGTTCAAACAGATTTTCGCTTGGCTGGCGGGTCGATTGAATAATAAAAACATCATCACCGCGCACGTTATCTTCAAATGATGTTTGGAACTCCCCATCTGCAAAGGTTATTACATCGGACTTGCCGAGTTCCGCACCATAAGCGTCAGCAATTTTTTCCGCAAGACCGCGGGTTGCACGCCCTGAAAAAATCTTTACTCTTGACTCTGTTGTCATATTAATTTTTGTTGATATACCCGAAATAGAATTAGAATAGGACAAAGTTACGAAATAAATCTGTCAAAAAAATGCCGATATTTGCAGGAGATGCAAACAACTAATAAACTAACTTTCCTGCCTGAATTTTCTTTGTGGTTAGCACCAATGGAGAGTGTAACCGACAAGGTGTTCCGCATGCTATGCAAGCGGGCGGGCGCAGACGTATTGGTTAGCGAATTTGTGTCCTCCGAAGCACTTATCCGCGAACGGGTTTCATCAATGAATAAAATGTCTGTTTCCGACAGCGAACGCCCCATTGGAATACAGATATTCGGACACGATGAAAATTCGATGCGTGCGGCTGCCGAAATTGCTGCCCGCGAAAAGCCGGATTTTATTGATATAAATTGGGGCTGCCCTGTAAATAAGATTGTAAAGAAAGGTGCAGGCTCGGGGATTTTACGGGATATTCCGAAAATGCTACGAATTACAGAAGCCGTTGTTAAGGCGATGGATAATCTCAGCAGTGGTGCAATCCCTGTAACAGTCAAAACCCGTCTTGGTTGGGATGAAAATTCCAAACCCATTGTTGAAATTGCCGAACGCTTGCAAGACATCGGTATTAGCGGTATCAGCATACACGGCAGAACCCGTTCGCAACTATACGCAGGGAATGCGGACTGGACACTTATAGGTGAAGTCAAGAATAATCCGCGAATGTATATTCCGGTGTTCGGTAACGGTGATATTGACAGTGCGGAAAAGGCATTGTTGATGCACGAGCGTTACGGGGTTGACGGTGTTCTTATTGGACGGGCTGCTATCGGCAATCCATGGGTTTTCGGGCACAGCACACCTACTGTTCAGGAAAGAGCCGCCACGCTATTGGAACACCTGAAAGCAGAAATTGATATGCGCTGCAATGAGCCGCTAACAAAAGAGATAACCGAACAAGAACGCCTGACTCGCGCCGAACGCATATCCTGCAACGAAATAAAAATCCATTACAGCGGCTACTTTAGAGGCATTCAAGGCTTCAAACCCTTCAAAATCCGCCTAATGCAAACTTCCTCCTTGCAAGAAGCAGAAGCGATTTTAAGCGAGTTTATTTCGACACAGTTATAAACACACAATTCCTACTCGTCAGTGGCAATTCCGGCACCGCTTTTTAAGCGTTCACGTATTTGCTTTTCGATTTCCTCTTGCAATTCGATATTGTCTTTGAGAAGTGCTTTAACCGCATCGCGTCCCTGACCGATTTTGGTTTCGCCGTAACTAAACCACGAGCCGCTTTTTTTAATAATGCCCATATCTGTTGCAAGGTCGATTATCTCGCCGAGTTTTGACACACCTTCACCGAAAATAAGGTCAAATTCTACCGTTTTGAACGGCGGAGCAACTTTGTTCTTTACGATTTTTACACGCACGCGGTTGCCTATAGGGGTGTCACCATCTTTTATCTGAGATATTCTGCGGATGTCGATACGAATTGAGGAGTAGAATTTAAGTGCATTACCGCCCGTTGTAACTTCCGGGTTGCCATACATAACACCTATCTTTTCACGAAGTTGATTTATAAAAATACAACAGCAGCCCGTTTTGCCTATGGTTGCTGTGAGTTTTCTAAGTGCCTGCGACATAAGGCGTGCGTGCAAACCTACTTTGCTGTCGCCCATCTCACCTTCTATTTCGCTACGCGGAGTGAGAGCTGCAACGGAGTCAACAACGATAACATCAACTGCGCCGGAACGGATAAGGTTGTCGGCAATTTCGAGTGCCTGTTCGCCATTGTCGGGCTGCGACACTAACAAATCATTTGTATTTACGCCGAGTTTCTGTGCATAGAATTGGTCGAAAGCATGTTCTGCATCTATAAATGCTGCTATGCCCCCTGCTTTTTGTGCCTCTGCAACTGCATGCAGTGCTAGGGTTGTTTTACCTGAAGATTCGGGTCCGTAGATTTCAATAATCCTGCCTTTTGGAAAGCCGCCAACGCCGAGTGCCGCATCAACTCCGATAGAGCCGGTGGGAATTACTTCCATTGTTTCGATTGCCTTGTCGCCAAGTTTCATTACAGAGCCCTTACCGTATGTTTTTTCGATTTTATCAAGTGCAAGTTGTAATGCTTTTAATTTTTCCTGTTGTACAGCGTTTGCTGCTGCCGCTTCTTCTTTTTTTGCCATTTTTTTTATTGTTTAATTATTTATTATTCTTATTTAATTTTATGAAAACTTCTAAAAATTCAAAGGTCAAGTTGCGCAAACGTAGTAATGAAGGGAGCGTACTAAAGTACGTGACCGAATTAC
>JAISVE010000106.1 GCA_031271725.1 Bacteroidales bacterium | reverse complement strand
AAAAAAGAAATAGAGTTCGATTATTCCAACCGTCCGTATCGTTTTGTGGACATGGAATCAAACACAGAATTAAAAATAAATCCCGCTGAAATTCGTAAGGAATACATCTCTAAAATGGCGGAATATCTGCGCAAAATAAAACTAAGATGCGAGCAATATAAAATTGATTTTGTTGAAGCGGACATCAATCAGGGCTACTCGCAAATTCTACAAACTTATCTTGTTAAACGCCACCGAATGGGGTAGGGTCATTATCTGCCATTGTGTAAAGAAATAATTTGGCAAAAATTGCATACCTTTGTTATTATTGTAATAATACAAATAATATTATACAATTTCAAGACTAATATTTTGACTTAAATATTACATTGGGATATGCCGAAAACCCTAATAGAGTAGGCAATAATTAAGATAAAAAGAGTATGAACAAAATCGTGAAATTAACAGCACTGATTACACTTCTTGGAGTAGGAGTTGCTTTAATGGCTTGCAACAGAGTAAAAACTTGCGAGTGCACTGTAACAGTTTCAGTTATGGGTACAACTCAAAGCCAAACCGTAACCGGAGAAATTGAAAAAGGCAAATGTGAGGATATGCCTGAAATCAAGGAAGCTGAAGAACAAGTGAATGAGGCTTTGGCAGGTTTAGGTACGGCTTCGGTTTCTTGCAAAGAAATTTAATTTTTTAAATGATAGAGCCCTGAAATAAACTTCGGGGTTCTGTCATTTTTATGAAATGAGCATTGATACCGAAGTAATGAATAAACGTGCAAGAGTGAGTGCAGAGACCAAGTTTACTTGGGCTATGCCGAATCGCAGCCGTTTATCATCGCGAAGCGATAATGTTGCATACGACTTTCATGTCATCTTAATTGGAAATTTACTTGTATGAAACAACGCATAAAAATATATTCAATTATTGCCGGAATAATATTTCTATTATCGGGATTTGGCAAGGCATTGGGGATGTCGGATTTTGTAATATTAATTAGTCGTTATGGATTGCCATTGCCGTTTTTAGCAGCCTTATGTCTTGTAATAATAGAAACAGCACTTGGATTATTGCTGTTTTTTCAATTATGGTTGCGTAAAGTTTCCGGTATCGCTATTGTTTTAATATTTTTTGTTACATTGATATTTTTATACGGTTATCTTTTTGTGAACATGGATGACTGTGGTTGCTTTGGTGCTTTTTCGTGGCTGAATATGCCACCGATATATACATTTATTCGTAATGCCATATTGTTATATTTGCTGGTAGATATATTTATAAACAGTAAAGATCTTCTTGGCAATATAACGTTTGTTGAACGTATTGCTTTCTTAGTTGTATTGTGTGTTACAAGTTTTTTTATCGGCTATACTTCAGATTCTGAAAATATAGATTTTAAATATGGGGATAGTAAATATGAAGGAAAAACGGTGCAGGAAACCAAATTAGGAGAATTTATCACTACACATCATGATTCTACTTATTTTGTTTTTGCATTTTCATATACCTGCGCACATTGTTTAAATTCTATTGAAAATTTGAAAGAATATGAAAATTCAGATATGGTAGATAAGGTTATTGCTTTAGCATTTAATGGAACAGGAGGCAGAAAATTCTTTCATGATATGTTCCATCCTAATTTCCTTATAATGGAATATGAACCATCAGTATTGTTTGGCTTGACAAATTCATTTCCTCGCGGATACTACATAAAAAATAATCGTGTATTGTTAGAGCTAAGCGGTGAGTTGCCTTGCAGTTATGTATTTTCACGCAAAATAGCAAAAATTTCAAATATTCACGTAAACAAGACGCACAACCACAGCGACACGAGTGATAAGTGAAATGCGTATTTGTTGCGTTTTTTGTATGCAAAGAGAAAAAATAAAATTGCAGCATAAAGCATAATTCCTCCCGCTACAGACATTGAAATTGCATATACAGCATAAGGCAATCCTGCAATCCACGCGAGCGTAGAATTTAACATCAAACAAATCTTTTCAAGCAGAAATCCCGCAAAAGTTGCAAGCGGCTCAAACAAGAAATGCAACAAACAAACTAACATTCCTGCGGGCAAAATTATTGAAGATAGTGGTGATGCAATAAAGTTGCTCGGTAAAAAATATATCGGAAATTGTTTGAAATAATAAAGTATAAAAGGCAGCGTAAGGAGTTGCGCCGATATGGAAATCGAACTTAAATCATACAAAAATTTTCCTGACTTGTATAGAGGTTTTAAAACTAATGTGTTGTTTTTTGCGCCGGTTGTTTTAGATGTTGCGGACGTTTTTATCTTCCATAATTTTTGCAGTTGCGGATGTATCGCGGCAATGCCGAGAACGGCAGCGTAAGATAGTTGAAGTCCTACGTTGTAGATAAGCAGCGGGTTTATCGTTAGCAGTAAAAACGCCGACAGCATAAGCGAACGGTATATCGAAATATTCCTGTCAAGGCATTGTCCGAGTGCGACAAAAGAAAACATTGTTGCAGCTCTTATTACAGACGCACTCATTCCTGTAATTAATGCGTAGAGCCATATAAATGAACATACGATAAAAAACCTTAACCAAAGTTTCCATTTTTTTCTTTTTAGAAATGAAAAAATATGCAGCAGAATAAATGCAAAAACTCCCAGATGCATGCCTGAAACAGAAAGGATATGTACTGCACCTGTGCTACGGTAAGACATTGCAGTTTCTTCGTCCATGCCTGCTTGATTGCCGAGCAACATTGCATTAACTACCGAAAATTCTCTTTCGGAATGCAAATATTTTTGCAATGCTTTTTCGCAGGAAGTATTTATTTTTTGTGCGAACATTTGCAGTGTGCCATGTGTCTGCTGTTCGCCATAAATTACTTTTGAACTGTGTACAAAAATTTGTGTGTGGATTTGCTTGCGGGCAAGAAAAGTTTTGTAGTCGAAGTCGGGAGTAAAATTACGGATACTGTCAAAGCGTGCCGGAACTATCAATGTTGTACCGAGCGGTAGAGTGCTGTCCGGAAGTCCGCTGATGTAGATTAGTGTTTTGCCGTGTGTTTTTTTCCACGTGCCGTTGGAATAAAGTGCAACAACTTCCGCTTCTGCTTTTTGTTTGTCCTTTTTGGTAATACTGTTTTGTGTGAGAATTAATTTTGCTGCGGAAGCAGGTGAGTAAATCGCATCTTCCGAAACCTTAAAATCATTAACACACTGCAAAAAAACATTAGCATATCCAAGAATAAAAAACAATGCACAAATAGCGAAGTTGTAAGTATTCTTAAATACAATTCCGCAAAGAATTACAACAAGAAAAATCACTACAAAAAGCGACAAGTCAAGCGC
>JAISVE010000164.1 GCA_031271725.1 Bacteroidales bacterium | reverse complement strand
CACAGTCATCAAACGCAGATTCAACACAGCAAAATATAACGAAAAAGAAAAAAGAATATCCTTTTTATTTTGAAGCATCGTATATTGGCGATGTATATGCAAATGCAGCCGGAGGCTTGAAAAGAGGCGGGAGCTATATGGGTATGGGTAATCTGAAAGTGGGCTTTGATACGGAAAAAGCTCGTTGGTGGAAAGGCGGAAGTTTTTTTATCAACGGTGCAACCATACATGGAAAATCGCTTTCGGAAAACTTTGTCGGCGATTTACAAGTTGCCTCTAATATTGATGCGGGAGTACATGTGTATATGCATGAGCTTTGGTTCAGACAAGAATTTGAAAAAATTTCATTCACTGTTGGTTTACAAGATTTGAATGCTGATTTTTTAGCAAGTGAAAATGCGGGTGAATTTATTAACAGTTCTTTTGGCGTACCGCCTGTTGTGTCGGTTAATCTACCTTTACCGATTTTTCCGCTGACAGGTTTGGGCATTTCCGCACAATGGAATATCAATGAAAAATTTACATGGCAAACAGCAGTGTTTGACGGCTATCAAACGCCCTTTGAACATGATAATCCATACAATCTTCACTGGAAGTTCAGCAAGGAAGACGGCATATTTGCATTAATGGAATTTCATGCAAAATTTAATATAATGAATAAGGAAGGAATCTACAAACTGGGAGGCTACTACCATTCTGGCTTATATGAATTTGATGAGGTTACACGAACAACAAATACGATTTTCAAAAATAATTACGGCTTTTATTTTATAATTGACCAAACTGTTTTTGAACGTGAGAACAGTAAAGCAGGATTGTTTGCACAAGCTGCATTTGCGCCGAAGAATAAAAATGAACATTCTTATTATTTGGGTTTGGGTGCAAACTATTATGGAATTTTCAGCAAGAAGGGAAATGATGTTTTGGGGCTTGCAGTTGCACATATTGATTTGCAGAGAGCAAGCCATAATCATGAAACCGCATTGGAGTTGCATTATAAGTGGCAATTTAATGATAACTTTGCAATTCAACCCGACATTCAATATATAATCAATCCGTCAGGCACAGATGTGAAATTGTCCAATGCCTTGCTTGGAATTTTAAGATTGCATGTTAATTTTTAGAAGATATGAAAAACTTTATTTTAAGAATGCCGATAATAATAACTATCATTTTGATAGTTGTTCTTGCTTGGGCAAGTTTTAAGGGCGGAAGCGAAGTTTACACTTCTTTATCGTTTATTATTTTGCTTGCGGTGGCTTTTATTGCGTACTTTGCAAGTATTTTTTTGATGAAAGACAGGGATAGACCTACCTTGCTTATAATTATTTCCGCAGGAATAATTTTGCTCGGAGGACTGTTCACTTTCTCAACTTCCGAGAGAACAAATATCCATTTGCGGAAAGGCAATACAGAAGGTTATGCAAATGTTTCCGGCGCAATGGAAATGCCTTTTGAAATAAAACTGAAAGATTTCAGAGTAGAGAATTATGCGGGAACAAATTCACCGATGGATTTTGTTAGTGAAGTTGAAATTGTTGATGGAGATAAAACAGTGGCGGCTGAAATTTCCATGAACAATATTCTGAAATATAAAGGCTACAGATTTTATCAGGCAGACTACGATGAGGATTTGCAAGGCTCGGTGTTGATTGTTGTGCAGGACAGATTGGGAACTACTGTAACATATTTTGGATATGTCTTGTTGTTTTGTTCTATTGCATGGGCATTTTTTAGCAGGAATGGCAGGTATCGCAAAATTTTGAAAGGTGCATTAACTGTGATGTTTTTGTTTGTGAATGGGGCGATGTTTTCACAGAATGGAAACGATGTTGCTGTTTCTGACGTTGCAGAAGTGCAGAATACTGCTGATATTGCCACCACTCCGAAAACAATTTCAAAAGAAGAAGCGGAAGAAATTTCTAAAACAGCAATTTTTCATAATGAACGAATTGCCCCGCTCGGCACATATTCAAAAGATTTTTTACAAAAAGTTTACGGCAAGCCGAATTATAAAGATTTTTCCGCAACACAAGTTTTAATCGGTTGGATGTTTTATCCTCAAACATGGCAAAATGAAAAAATGATAAAACTGAAACGCGGCGAATACATTTCTCTTAACGAATTGGAAACGCTTGACCTGTCAACACATAATTTTCAGGATAGAAAGATTAGAGAGTTAGACGAAAAATATAATCTGATAATGCAGCTGAAATATGGTATTGGATACGGTGGCGGACTAAAAATTTTTCCACACAAAAACAATTGGTATTCCGCAAATGACGATTTTGAAACGAATGCAGATGATTCTTTATTTGTAAAAAAAATATGGCAGTTTTTGTATGAAGAAGTGAATAACGGCAACTCTAAAGAAACGTTATACATAATATCTAAAATAAAGGATTATCAAAAGAGCAGGGCAGAAGCCGGTAGCATTTCGGACAGCAAAATAAATGCAGAATTATCGCTTAACGGATTTAATAGTGTTAAGGTAATGTTTATGGTGAATTTTACTTTTGCTATTTTAGCTTTTGTTTTGTTGCTTGCAACAATTATTAGAGGCAGAACTTTTAGAGTTTTGAATATAATTGTTTTTGCAGAGATGCTGATTTCCTTTATTGCTTTGGCTATACTTATAGGTTTGCGCTGGTATATTGCAGGGCAGGTGCCGTTAGCGGGCACTTACAATACTTTATTGTTTATAGCTTTTGTAGTGCTGTTGTTGTCAATAATCTTGATGTCAAGGAAAACTCTAAAAATTCAGAGGCAAATTATGTATAGTGAGCATTCCAATAGTGCGGATAACAGTAGAGGTTTGAAAAATTCGGAACTTTGGCTTGTAATACCATTTGCAGGACTATTTTTATCGGGCTTAGTGTTGTTGGCGGCAAATCTAAATGGAATCAATCCTAAAATAACTTCTCTAATGCCTGTGCTTAATACGCCTTGGCTGTTGATACATGTTACGGTGATGATGCTTTCTTATGCTCTGCTTTGTTTCGCATTTATTCTTTCGTTGCTGTATTTTATTTTTAAAGTTGTTGCAGCACTGAGAGAAACTCTAAAAACTCAAAGGTCGAGGCGCACAAATGCAGAGCTGAGGGAGCGTACTGAAATACGTGACCGAAGTTCAAATGCCGTGCAACGAAGAGATTTGAGAAGTTTAGAGCTTCTCTCTAATATGTCTAAGATGTTCTTGTATCCCGGAACAGCGTTTATGGCTCTGGGAATAGCAATAGGGGCAGTTTGGGCAAATGTATCGTGGGGGCGTTATTGGGGATGGGATCCGAAAGAAACATGGGCATTGATAACATTGCTTTTTTATTGTTTGATAATGCAGGAAAAGTTTTTGTCGTTATTAAAAAAAGACAAAATTTATAACATGCTTGCGATTATCGGCATATTGTTTATTGCAATGACGTATTTCGGAGTAAACTTTTTTTTAAGCGGAATGCACGCGTATAATTAAAATGTAAGATGTGAAAATGTAACGCATCACGCTTCATGCATCACGCTTCACATCTCACGTTTCACAAAAAAATAAATAACATGAACTTATCAGAAATAAATAAAAATCAAAAAGTACAAATCGTAAGAGTAAAAGGGCGGAGTGCATTTCGCCACCGCATTACGGAAATGGGCTTTGTAAAAGGGCAGACAGTAGAAGTATTGCATACTGCACCTTTGCTTGACCCGATAGTATATAAAATTCTCAACAGTGAAATTTCTCTGCGCAAAGAAGAAGCGATGAGAATTGAAGTTGCTGAAATTATTGAAACCGCAACAAGCAATATGCTTCGCACTGTTAAACATGATAATTGTTATCAAGATGTAGTTGCGTCCGTTGCCGTTAACGGTACTGCTGCTACAGCTTCTGCTGCGAACTTGAAAAAACGTATAGAAGTAGCAATGGTTGGCAATCCGAATGCAGGTAAAACATCAGTTTACAACATGCTTTCGGGTGAATTTGAACATGTGGGCAACTATAGTGGAGTTACCGTTGATTCAAAAACGGTTATTTTCAACTACAAAGGATATGAGATAGTACTTACCGACTTGCCCGGCAGTTATTCACTTTCGCCATATTCACCGGAAGAACGCTTTGTAAGAGATACTCTTATCGAGAAAAGCCCCGACATAATAATAAATGTAATAGACGCATCAAATATCGAAAGAAATTTATATCTCACAACGCAACTTATAGATATGGATATGACGCTGCTTTTAGCAGTGAACATGAGTGATGAAATGGAAAAACAGGGCGCAACTCTAAACTATGATTTGTTTGGAAAACTGCTTGGCGCACCTGTTGTCAAAACCGTTGCCCGCACAGGACTTGGCAAAGAAGAAGTGTTGGATAAACTGTTGGAAATTTATAACGATCAGGAAAAAACAAATCGCCACACACATATTCCATACAATGAAGATTCGGAAAATTATATCAAGGAATTGCAAAATAAAATTTACAAAGATTCAAAATATATAGACGCTTTTTCCTCTCGTTTTTTAGCGATAAAATTTCTTGAAGATGATACAGCATTGTTTGAAAAATTGAATTGCTTTGAAAATATAACACCTCTGAAAGCACTTGCGGAATCGCAACGTGTATCTTTGCGCAATATCTATGATGAAGAGCCTGACCAAGTATTATCAAACAGTCGCTACGCTTTTGTTAATGGAATACTTAAAGAAACATATACCGAAAATCCGCAACTCAAAAACAAACAACATTCCAAAGACATAAAAATAGACAATATACTTACTCACAAGATATGGAGCTTTCCGATTTTCCTGTTCTTTTTATGGGTAATGTTTCAGGCAACTTTTGTGATTGGCGAATATCCTGTGGAATGGATCGAAAGCGGTGTGTCGTGGCTTAATGATGCGTTGCAAAAAATTATTCCCGACAGTTGGATTAAAGATATGATGCTTGACGGCGTGCTTGCGGGGATAGGAGGAGTGATAGTATTTCTGCCGAATATTCTTATAATGTTTTTCTTTATTTCAATAATGGAAGCAACCGGATATATGGCTCGCGTGGCATTTATAATGGATAAATTTATGCACACTATCGGTTTGCACGGACGTTCTTTTGTGCCTATGATTATCGGCTTTGGCTGTAATGTTCCTGCAATTATGGCAACGCGCACAATAGAAAACAAGAAAGACAGAATTATAACAATGCTTATTATTCCTTTTATGTCTTGCAGTGCGCGGCTTCCTGTTTATGTATTTCTGGTTGGAACTTTTTTCTCTGCAAACTTTGCAGGAACAATAATTTTCGGCATTTATCTTTTCGGCATTTTGGTTTCTGTTTTGTCTGCATTACTGTTTAGTAAAACATTGTTAAAACATGAAGACAGTCCCTTTGTTATAGAGATGCCACCGTATCGTGTTCCTACTTTCAAGTTTGTGTTGCGCTATACGGGCATGCGTGCAAATCAATTTTTGAAAAAGATAGGCGGCGTTGTTGTCTTGCTTTCGATGGTGGTTTGGGTGCTTGGATATTTTCCACGTGTTGATGAAACGGCAATTGTTGCGGCAACTGTCGGCACAGGAATAGCGACTGATGAAACGGCAATTGATGGGACTGTTGTTAATGGGAAGGCTATTGACGATGCGGTTATTAATGAAACGGCAATTGACGAAGCGGCGAAGTTAATTGAGAAAGCGCAGTTGGAGCAATCCTATCTTGGTAAAATCGGACATTTTGTAGAGCCTGTATTACGCCCTCTCGGCTTTGACTGGCGAATGGGAATATGCTTGCTAACAGGCGTTGCTGCAAAGGAAACAGTAGCAAGCACAATGCAAATACTTTTTGATGTGTCGGAAATTTTTACGCCATTAACAGCACTTGCGTTTATTGCTTTTATACTTTTGTATATGCCATGCTTAGCCGTATTTGCTACCGTGCGTAGAGAGAGCGGCTCATGGAAGTGGTCGTTATTCTTAATGTTCTACACAACATCTGTAGCCTATATAGTGTCCCTGCTCGTTTATCAGATTGGGAGTTTGTTTGGGTAGAATTTCTAATAAAGCATAAGCAAAAAGTTTTAATACAATAATGAACTATTGTTAATAACTTATTTGCGTTTAATTTAATTTTTTAGTACCTTCACCAAAAGTTTTCTAAATATATTGCTCTTTTGGGCGTACTTCCCTTTTCCAAAGATTGATCGTTGTTAAGTTCAAGTTTACGATTTAGATACATTAAATAAACAAAATTATATAAACCTAAAACTTTAAAACAATAAAAAAACATTAACCATTGCAATAATTATTGCATTTGTAGCATCTCCTGCATTACTTTTTTCACAAGGTCAGATTAAAGTTCGTAATGACCAGTATATTCAGATTGGTTATGAGAACTATAATGCATTAACTTTTGGCAAGGGAGAAGGTCTTCTGAGTGAGCCTAATAACGGAGCTTTTGGTATAGAATACTGCAGTGGTTGTAATCCTAAGGGCTTTAATATTTGGAAACCCTGGCCTAACCCTTATGGTGGAAATTATAAATTTTTCATAGGAGATAATGGCAATGTTGGAATAGGAAAGGCTCCTT
>JAISVE010000159.1 GCA_031271725.1 Bacteroidales bacterium | reverse complement strand
ATATTGGTATTCCTTTGCATTCACTTTATGAACTTTTGGTTTGTAAAGCATGGCTGGGTTGACGGCAAATATACCGTGAATATAAAAGAAGTGCAAGAGGTAATAAAAAAAGGCGATACAGTACAGGTTGATTTTGAAAAATTGCGTGCAAACGGTGCGTTGCTGCAAGCAAAACAGAATGCCGACAAAACAGGTTTTGAAAACCTTAGCCGTGAGGATATAGAAACTGTTTTCGGCGAAAACTTTGAACTTTACGAGCCGGATTTTTATTTAATGGCAAAGGAGTTATTCCACAACAAATGGTATGTAATTTTATACATTGTGTTGATTGCCGCATTAGGATTGCATCTTAATCATGCCTTGCAGTCGGCATTCCAAACGCTCGGTTTAAGCCACCAAAAATATACTCCTTTTATTAAATTATTTTCAACGGGATATGCTCTGCTGATATTCGGCATATTTGCAATAATCCCCGCATGGATATACTTTTTCGATGTGTTGTTGCCGTATTTTAAGGCATAGTTAAAATTGCCGGCAAGGCAATCATCGTGAAACAATAATTGTAAATATACTGTAATATGATATTAGAATCTAAAATTCCGCAGGGCGATATAGCCCAAAAATGGACAAATTACAAGGCAGCGCAGAAACTTGTAAACCCCGCAAATAAGCGTAAATTAGACATTATTATTGTAGGCACGGGGCTTGCAGGTGCATCGGCAGCGGCATCGCTCGGCGCACTTGGTTTTAATGTAAAAATTTTCTGCATATCCGATTCCCCCCGCAGAGCACACTCTATTGCGGCACAGGGTGGTATCAATGCTGCAAAGAATTATCCCAATGACGGTGATAGTGTCGGACGTTTGTTCTACGATACTGTTAAAGGTGGTGACTATCGCGCAAGAGAGGCTAATGTTTACCGTCTTGCAGAAGTTAGCAGCGAAATAATAGACCAGTGTGTGGCGCAAGGTGTTCCTTTTGCACGCGATTATGCGGGTTATCTTGACAACCGTTCATTCGGCGGAGCACAAGTAAGCCGTACATTTTATGCACGCGGTCAGACCGGACAGCAGCTGCTTATCGGTGCTTACGGTGCTTTGAGTGCGCAAATTGCAGCAGGCAGTGTAAAGATGTACACCCGTAACGAAATGATGGAAGTTGTTAAGAATAAAGACGGAAAGGCAATAGGCATAATTACTCGTAATCTCGTTACCGGTTCCATAGAACGCCATTCCGGACACGCCGTTGTACTTTGCACGGGCGGCTACGGCAACAACTACTTCCTTTCCAGCAACGCAATGAACTGCAATGGTCTTGCTGCGTGGAAAGCATACAAAAAAGGTGCATTCTTCGGCAATCCCTGCTTTACGCAAATTCACCCGACTTGCATACCTGTACATGGCGATTATCAAAGCAAACTTACTCTTATGAGTGAAAGTTTGCGTAATGACGGTCGTATTTGGGTGCCCAAGAAAAAAGAAGATGCCGAAAAAATTCGCAAAGGGCAGTTAAAACCTACGGAAATAGCAGAGGAAGACCGCGATTACTATTTGGAACGCCGTTATCCTGCTTTCGGCAACCTTGTTCCCCGCGATGTTGCATCACGCGCAGCAAAAGAACGTTGTGATGCCGGTCATGGCATAGCAACAACGGGTCTTGGTGTATATCTTGATTTTTCGTCTGCTATTAACCGCCTCGGACGCGCAAAAATCGAAGAACGTTACGGCAATCTTTTCCAAATGTATGAAAAGATTACCGCACAAAATCCTTACGAAACCCCAATGATGATATATCCTGCGGTACACTACACAATGGGTGGTTTGTGGGTTGATTACGAACTTCAAACAACCGTAAAAGGTTTGTTCGCAGCAGGTGAGGCAAACTTCTCAGATCACGGTGCAAACCGTCTTGGTGCATCTGCACTTATGCAGGGTTTGTCAGACGGTTATTTTGTGTTGCCTTATACATTGCAGAACTTTCTTGCAGATTATATCCACGAAGGAAATATTCCTACAGACAGTGCGGAATTCGAGCAGGCAGAAAACGATATTAAATCACAGATCAACAAACTTTTTAGCGTTGCAGGACACCAAAGCGTTGATACTTTCCACAGAAAATTAGGAAATATTATGTGGGATCTCGTTGGTATGGCACGTAACAAAGCAGGTCTTGAAAAGGCAATAGAAGAAATTAAAAAACTGCGTGCGGAATTTTGGTCTGACGTTAGAGTTACAGGCAAGGCAGACGACATGAATGTAGAGCTTGAGAAAGCATTACGTGTAGCGGAGGCACTTGAAATGGGCGAATTGATGGCAAAAGATGCTCTTATGCGCGAGGAATCCTGTGGCGGACACTTCCGTGAAGAATACCAAACCGAAGATGGCGAAACAAAGAGAGACGATAAGAATTTCTCACACGTTGCCGTTTGGGAGTATAAGGGTGAAGGTGCCGAGCCGGTACGTCATCAGGAAGAACTTAAATATGAATTTATTCACGTTGCCACAAGAAACTATAAATAGACACCATTATGGACTTTATATTAAAAATTTGGAGACAAAAGAACGCTAAAGATAGCGGGCGTTTTGTAACGTATCCCATAACGGGAATTTCGGACGAGTGTTCATTTTTGGAAATGCTCGACATTCTTAACGAAAGCCTTGTTGCGCAAGGCGAAGACCCCGTATGTTTTGACCACGATTGCCGCGAAGGTATTTGCGGAATGTGTTCGCTCTACATAAATGGTCGTCCGCACGGAAACGATGATGAGGTTACAACCTGCCAATTACACATGCGTAAATTCAAAAGCGGCGATACCATTTGGATTGAGCCGTGGCGCAGTGCAGCCTTTCCTGTTATCAAGGATTTGGTTGTAGATCGCAGCGCGTTTGACAAAATCATACAGGCGGGCGGCTTCGTCAGTGCTCACACCGGCGGCACGCCCGATGGAAATGCCATACTAATTCCGAAAAAGGACGCAGACGCATCTATGGACGCTGCAGCCTGCATAGGTTGCGGGGCGTGCGTGGCTGCCTGTAAGAACGCCTCAGCAATGTTGTTTGTAAGTGCCAAGGTTGCACACCTTGCCCATCTCCCGCAAGGGCAGCCCGAAGCCGCCCGCCGCGTTGCTGCAATGGTCGCAAAAATGGACGAACTCGGTTTCGGCAACTGCACCAACACCGGTGCCTGCGAAGCAGAGTGTCCAAAAGGCATAAAGATAACCAACATAGCGAAACTCAACCGCGAGTTTATTTGCTCAAAGGTCGGTTAAAGGCAATTTGCAGTAGCGTTGCTCTGCAAAAACATCAACAAAAAAGGCGAACATTATCGTTCGCCTTTTTTGTTTCTTTAGGGAGCTTCTAAAAAGGGAGCTTCCGAAAACTCAAAGTTCCCTCTTTTACATCACCTCCTCCAACTTCTTCTGCAAGCCTGCGGGCGAAACATTGTAAACAAGAGAGCCGAGCATGCAGTAAGAAATACTGCCGGTTTCTTCACTCACAACAATCGCAAGAGCATCTGTTTGTTCTGTAATGCCGATTGCAGCGCGATGACGCAGCCCCAAATCATCAGAAACATGCTGATTGGATGTTACAGGCAGAATGCAGCGGGCGGCAACAACTCGTCCTTCATCAATAATAGCCGCACCATCATGCAGCGGCGAGTTCTTGAAAAAAATATTTTCTATAAGAGCAGACGAAACAATACCATCAATCTGTTCGCCGGTAGAAACAGCTTGCGGTAATTTATTTTTTCTGATAAGAATTATCAACGCACCTGTTTTAGAAGCAGACATGTGAGTACATGCTAAAATAATCGGCAAAATATTTTTGTTTCCGGAAGAAGCAGATAATCGACTGAAAAATTTTCTAATCCAGGTCGTATTTTGGGGGCGATTTCCGAGCATAAAAAGGAAGCGGCGTATTTCCGGCTGAAAGATTATTATAAGCGCGATAAATCCAACGCTAACAACTTTATCCAAAAGTTGCGAAGTGAGGCGCAAATGTGCATGGTCGGAAATTTTCCAGAAAATAAAAAGCGCGATAATACTTAAAGTAATATTTAGCGCAGACGTTCCTTTAACCCATTTATATACTTGATAAATAATCAATAGCAGCAGGGCAATATCAATAGCATCAACCCAGGAAAAATTTTCAAAATATTTTATAACAGTATTATTCATTATAATTTATTGGTAAGATTTTTTACAAGTTTGTTTGTCGAAAAAAGTTCTTTTGCAATAATGCGAATAACAGTATAAACAGGGATACCGAGTATCATTCCGCCAATTCCGCCGATAGAGCCCGCAATAATAATCACAAAAAATATTTCAAGCGGATGTGCTTTAACGGTTTTAGGATAGATGGTTGTTTGCAAACCGAAGCTGTCTATAACATATCCCACCACATATACGCCGATAATTTCTAAAACAAGAAAGCCCATTTCCGGCGAAAAACCTATAGTGAGGTTATTTATAAGCGCGAAAATAATTGTGAGAGACACGCCTATAATAGAACCTAAATATGGAATAACAATAAGTGCTCCGCTTAAACAACCGAACAGTATGGCATTTTTAACTCCGAATATAGATAATCCGATAGAAAAAACAGCCATCATACAAAGCACTTCAACTCCAAGCCCTGCGAAGTATCTGCGTAAAAGTTTTTCAACATTTGAAATAATAATTTCACCATGCTTGACATATTTGTCGGGAATAAATGAAAAGATAATATTGCGAAACATATTTTCATCTTTCAAAAAGAAAAACGAAACAAATAAAACCACCGCAAACGCAAGCCCAAAGGCAGACAGCGCACTCGCAAGGTTGTTAAAGACTGATGCAAAATTTGTATGATGAACAAAGTTTTCTATGCTGTTAACTGCAGATTCTTTAAGTTGTATTGACGACAGGGCAATGTTGTTTTTTCTAAAAAAATCATCCAATTGCGTAAGCCCTTGTGAAGTCTGTTCGGACACGGAATCAAGATTTAGCGTGTTGAAATAATA
>JAISVE010000063.1 GCA_031271725.1 Bacteroidales bacterium | reverse complement strand
CTTTCGAATATTTTCAGGCTTGTAATTTCACCTGTTTCTTTATGTTTAAGGTTGATAAATGCGGTGGGGTAGGGCGATAATGCTCTTACTTGCAGATGCAGTTCCTGTGCTGTTTTTTCCGGATTTAGCAAGCAGTCGTTTTTGAAGATTTTAGGTGCTGTGGGTAAATGCTGTGGTGTGGCGGCTGTGAGGTCGTTATGCGTTAGAGGTTGTGTCGGCAGCCCGCAGCCCGCTGTGAGTTCATTCTGTTGTTGCGGAGTGACTTTGCCTTCAAACAGGTCTTTTGCCGTTTTCACAACGAGTGGCGCGCCAACTGCAAGAAGTTTATCGTGAAGTGTGCCGGCGTTGTCGCTGTCGGCAATCGGAACTTCCTGTTGGTAGAGTATGCCGCCTGTGTCCATGTTGTCATCTAACAGGAAGGTGGTGACACCGGTTGTTTTTTCGCCGTTCCATATTGCATGCTGGATGGGCGCGGCACCGCGATAGCGGGGCAGCATTGAGGCGTGCAGGTTAAAGGTGCCGAGCGGTGGCATTGCCCACACTTGGCGTGGAAGCATGCGGAAGGCAACTACAATTTGCAGGTCTGCCCTGCACGCCTCAAGTGCTTGCAAAAAATGCGCATCCTTGAGGTTCTCCGGTTGCATTACGGGCAGCCCTTGCTGCAAAGCGTATTCCTTCACAGGCGAAGCTTGCATTTTTTGCCCGCGCCCCTTCTGTTTGTCCGGCATTGTTACAACAGCAACTACATTCATTCCTGCTTCCACCAATGCTTTCAAGCAACCTACTGCAAAATCCGGCGTCCCCATAAAAACAATTCTGTTATTTGTCGGATTTTCCACCAATGCTTTATAAACAGTTTGTTCTTTTGCCGGATGCTCCATTAAAACAATTTTTTCGGCCATAGGCTATTCATCTTTCAAAACACTATTAACCATTTGCTTGCCTGCATCAAAGGCGGATTGGCAATCTATCGGGAATTGTTTTTCTTTGTGCTCTCTTTTGTCGGGCTCTGAAAACAAATCGGCTTTGTATTTTGAATAATCTTCAAATTGATAGGTATTATACGCACAAAGACGTTTAGGTTGCTGAAAAACGCGGGCTATTAACCCTTCCAATTTATCGAAATATTCATTATAACCGCTTTTATCTGAGCCTTCTTCGGTTACATTCATTGTGTAAATAGTTGCAGTAGGAATCCGTTTCGGAGCAAGTGTTCTGCGGCTTGCCTCGTATGTAACATATTGAAACAAACATCTCTCCAAAAAACTGCGCATTTCTCCCGTAACTTCGCCAAAATAAATAGGAGAAGCAAAAGCAATGCCGTCTGCTTTTGCAATTTTTTCCAAAACGGGAGTAAGTTCATCTTCCATGGCGCATTTTCCATAAGACTTGCTATCGGCTAATTTGCAGCCGAAACAACTTGTGCAGCCCTTAAAATTCAGTTCATACAAATTGATTAAAGTTGTTTCAACATTTTTGTTTGCAGATTTTGCGCCGTCAAGAAAAAATTTGCACATTGTGGCTGTGTTTTCCTTATCTCGCGGACTTCCGTTAATTGCAATTATTTGCACTTTATCGGTTTCCCCGCTGCTAATGCTTTGTTTGTTTTCCTTACAACTTGTAAGAAACATTGTCAAACTGATAGTAAATAACATTAATTTTTTCATAATAATTATTTTTTAATGAATGATACATTTTAAATATTTACTTGTGAAGCATGTTGATAATAGGGATGCAAACTGCCAAGCATTTTTAGTGCTGAAACAGCAGCTTCAAACCCCTTGTTTGCATTGTCGCTGCCCGAACGGGCTTGCGCCTGCTGCATATTATCTGTTGTCAATACACCGAAGACAACCGGTTTCAAATACGAAATTCCAACAGAAGTAATGCCGTTGGCAACGGCATTGCATATAAATTCAAAATGCCGCGTTTCACCCTGAATTACGCATCCAAGACAAATAACAGCGTCAATATGTTTGTGTGCCGCAAGCACAGCCGCTGCAGTAGATAATTCAAATGCTCCGGGAACGGATACTTCGGTAATATCCTTTGCTTGAATACCGTTTTCAACAAGAGTATCAATACATCTCTTTTTTAAGGATGAAGTGATTTCGCTGTTCCATTCGGCAGTGATAACTGCAATATGCAACGCTCTATCGGGGTGGATTTTTTCAAGTTCAAGATTAAAATCGGTCTTTATCATAATTGTATATTTTAAGCGGTAAAAATTTGTGATGATAACACAAAGTTAAGTAAACTCAAATAAAAAAGGGCGCAGAAAATTTTGCGCCCTTATCTTTAATACTGTTATGTATAAAATTATTATTTCAATGCTGCTTCACAAGTTGCAATATATTTGTCCATTTCGCGAGCTTCTTGTGATTGCGGATATTTTTCTCTGATTGTCTTGTAAATGTCAAGTGCTTTATCATAAGAAAGTATGCTTTCGTAGGCAAGCCCTGCACGGAAAAGCAAGCCTGCGGTAAAGAAATCATTCTGATATTTCTTTGTTCCTTTAATATATGTGTCGATTGCTTTTTGAGTTTCACCAAGTTCTGCATAAGCATCGCCGAGTGCCTGATGTGAGAGAATATATGCAAGCGGCTCTTTGGTGCTGAATCCCGAAAGCATATCAACCGCATCCTGAAATTGTCCTAATTTAAGATAGGAGATGCCGGCGTAATATTTTGCAAGTTTACCCGGTTGGGTGATGCCGTATTGGTCGATAATGTCGATAAAGCCAAGGTGCTGTCCGTCTCCGTTAAGTGCTACGTTCAAAGAGTCCGCTTCAAAATAACGTTGTGCGTAAAACATTTCGGCAGATGCTTCTTTTGCCTTAGGTTCAATATAGAGATATTTAACTCCGAAATATCCTATCACAAGTACCGCAATAATACCTACAGTGTAGTAGATTATTTTGCTGTTTTTTTCAAAGAATGTCGTCAGCTTATTAGCTGCTTCTCCAAGATTTACAAGAACTTTTCCGTCCTGTTTTTCGTTAGCCATAGTTTTATAAATTTTTAAGCGTGCCCAAGACAGGAATCGAACCTGCACTTCCTTGCGGAAACTAGTCCCTGAAACTAGCGCGTCTACCAATTCCGCCACTTGGGCTTTCGGGGCTTTGAGTTAAGGCTCTATCCCCTTAAACAATATGACCGACACTTCTGCCGGTCTGAATTGTGCCCAGAACAAGACTCGAACTTGCATGCCGAAACCGGCACTACCCCCTCAAAGTAGCGTGTCTACCAATTCCACCATCTGGGCTGAAAGGGTTCCAAAAAAAGGATTGCAAAGGTACGATTAAATTGAGAGAAATGCAAATTTATCAAACAAAATAATTTAGAATTCCAAGTTTTGTTTTAACCGCTCCGCATACATGTCAATACGCTTCATTTCGCTCGGAATATCAATTGCCTGCGGACAAAGCGGCTTGCAAATATTGCAATCTATGCAATGGCTTGCCTGACGCAGCTTCGGCACGCTACGGTCATAACCGACAAGGAAGGCTTTGCGGGCTTCTTTATAATGCTCGTCATTGGAAGTCTTGAGCATATTGCCGTCATTGACAATGCGGTTATAATGTTTGAATACGCCCGGAATATCCAATCCGTAAGGACATGGCATGCAGTATTGGCAATCTGTGCATTGAACATAATCGGAATTGACTAAAATATCGGTTACCTTGTCCAAAACTTTCTGTTCCTCTTCGTTGATGGGCACTAATGGTGCATAGGTCTTGATATTTTCCTGCAAATGCTCCATATAAACCATACCGCTCAAAACGGTAAGCACGTTTGGCGGCGTGCCGGCATAACGGAAAGCCCATTTTGCCGCACTGTCCTCAGGGTGCATTTCCTGCATCAATTTTAACGCCTGTGAATTTACTCTCGCAAGACGACCACCTAAAAGTGGCTCCATAATAACTACCGGAACATTTTTTTTCGTTAATTCTCCATAGAGATATTCGGCATTTACATTGCGTGACGGATCTGCATGTTGCCAGTCTTGATAGTTGAGTTGAATCATGCAAAAATCCCACTTGACGCCCAAATTCAAAACATGATCGAAAACTTCGGAAACACCGTGGAAAGACCAGCCGAGATTGCGAATGCGTCCGGCTTCCCTTTCCTTTAGCAGAAAGTCAAGCAAACCATTTTTAATAAAACGGTTTTCAAAAATTTCTACACTTTTTCCTACATTGTGGAGTAAATAATAGTCAATATAATCTACCTGCAAGTCACGCAAAGATTTGTGATACATATTAACGCCATCCTGAAAGGATTGTCTATCGCCGTGATGATTCGAAAGTTTTGTGGCTATAAAAAATTTATCTCTTGAATGACGTTTAAGCGCGATTCCTGTGGCAGTTTCCGACCATCCGCGCAAATAAACAGGTGCAGTGTCAAAATAGTTTACACCGTGGGCAATAGCGTAATCTACAAGTTCATTAACGGTTTCCTGGTCGATTTCTTCTTCGCCTTTGTCGTTGGTGCGCATGGGCCAGCGCATACAGCCATATCCAAGCAGGGAAACCTTGTCTCCGTTGTTGGGATTGCTGCGATAAGTCATCTTATCGGTGGGCACTTCACCGATAGTACCGCCTTCGGCAGATACTGTATTTTTGGGCTTGCAGCCTGCGAGAGCAGCTGTAGCGGCAATTGAGCCTGCACCCAATATTTTTAGAAAATCTCTGCGATTTATTTTGGGATTTATTCCTTCGTTTACTTTATTTTCCATACTTCTTAATTCTTAAATTTGATGGTGTTGTAAATTGCCTTCTACATAGATAGCACTGAAAGGACGTGCGGGACAGTGAAATTCGCAGGCACCGCAACCAATACAAAGTTCCTTGTTAATTGCGGGTGTTTTTAACGCGCCCGTGCCTTCAACCAAAGTTATCGCTCCTGTAGGGCAATGGCGTTCACAACTATGGCATTGAACATTATCCGTATTAACAACGCAATTGTCCTTAATCCAGACTGCCGAGCCAATGGATATGGCAGACTTGTCGGCAGGAGTAATCGCCTTTATGGCACCTGCAGGACAAACCTGCGAACATTCGGTGCATTCCGGGCGGCAATAACCTTTTTCAAAAGACATTTCGGGTTGCATAAATCCCGACAATTTATTTGAGGGACGCAAAACCTTATTCGGACAAGCCGATATACATAATTGGCAGGCGGTACAATGCTTTGCCATATTTTTGGCACTTTCTGCTCCGGGTGGTACTATCGGCGTTTTCCTGTCGGGAACTTTTTTGTCTTCAATATCTGCGAGTCCGCCGTCAACACGCAATTGCTGCGCTTTTAAAGTGCTGCCTACGGCAACAAGCAACATTGCCGAGAGTGCCTTGCGGCGGGAAACATCAACTTCTTTATCTGTCTTTGCGGCTTGGCTTTTAGCAATACCATAGTGCATCGCATCGAACTTACAACTGTCAACACAATTGAATCAGCTCACGCAACGGCTATGGTCAATACGTTTGTTCTCACTGTCTATGCACGAAACTTTACAGCTGCGTTCGCAAAGTTTGCAGCCTGTACATTTTTCATTGTCGAATTTAACTTTGAAAATTGAGAAACGTGAAATCAGACCGAGCAGTGTTCCCACAGGACAAAAAGTATTGCAGTAAGTCCGCCCGCTACGCCGTGCAAGGGCACCGATAACCAAAATTGTAACAACGGCAATGCCGAGGGAAATTCCGCCTTTTATCCACACGTCAACAGAGTAGAATGCGTAACTGTCAAAGCGTTCGGCAAACCATGCAAGCAAGTTGTTAGCCCAACGGTACAAGGGAGCAAACAAATTAGATGCAATGCGCCCGTAAGCGGCGTAAGGGTCAAGCAGAGATACAATCACACTTGTTCCTCCGAGAAGCATAATGATAAAGGTTCCGGCAAAAAATCCTAACACGCTGTTACGCAACTTGGATTTAGCGGGAGAATAACTAAAGCGGTTCTTTTTCCCCTTTTTCCTTCCCGCCATATTCGAAATGCCATCCTGAAATATTCCCAAAGGACAGATTACCGAACAGTAAAGCCTGCCGAACAGTAGTGTGAGCAGGGCTAAACCGACAATGACTGCTACATTTACCGCTAAAATAGCCGGGATAAGTTGGATTTTTGCCAACCATCCGAACCATAGGTGCAGCGTTCCTGTAAAGTCAAGAAATAAAAGTGTGGTAAGTGAAAATACCACAAGAGCGAGAATTCTTCTTGTTTTTCGCAACATATTCTTTTTTTTAGACAAATTCCACACAAAGTTAGCATAATTCGTAAATTTATTATCTTTACGACTTTCAACCTCAATATATAAGTTTTCAACATAACGAAATTATGCAAGAACTCTACAAACAAAAGGCAGCCGAATGGATGAAGCCCCCATTCGACAGCGCAACGCAAGAAGAAGTACGCCGTTTGGCAAACGAAAATCCGGCTGAATTGCAAGACGCTTTTTACCGCACGCTTGAATTCGGCACAGGCGGTTTGCGGGGCGTGCTCGGTGTGGGCACAAACAGGATTAACGAGTATGTTGTGGGAATGGCAACTCAGGGCTTTGCAAACTATCTGCTTGCGGGAAAATCAGAGGGAAAATCAGAGGGGCAGTCTGAGCACAAATCCGAGGGGCAATCCAAGTCGCCTAAAAAAATTGCGGTTTCCTACGACAGCCGCAATAAGAGCAAGGAGTTGGCACTTACAACAGCCCTTGTTTTTGCCGCCAACGGTTTTAAGGTTTTCCTGTTTCCGGAGATGCGCCCAACCCCCGTACTGTCCTTTGCTGTACGGCATTTGAATTGCGCCGGCGGAGTTATGATAACGGCGTCACACAATCCCAAAGAATATAACGGTTATAAGGCTTACGGACCTCATGGCGGGCAATTGGTAGAGCCGCACGACCGAAATGTAATGAACGAAGTTGCGAAAATCACAGACATATCTCTCGTAAAAAAAATGTCCGAACAGGAAGCACTCGGTAAAGGTTTACTTGAATATATACTTGTTGATGACGAGTATCTGCAATTGGTAAAAACGCTGTCGCTTGCGCCGCATAATGCGCCGAAACTTTCAGCACTTGTTCTTCTTGCGCCCCTTGCTGTGATTGCAAATAGAACTGCAAGCCGCGAAACAGCTTCAAAACTCAAAATAGTTTACACTCCCCTGCACGGAACAGGCAGTACGCTTGTCCCAAAAGCCCTCAAACAATGGGGCTTTGACAATGTCCATCCTGTAAAGGAACAAATGATTCCTGACGGAAACTTTTCAACAGTCAAATCACCCAATCCTGAAGAAAAATCCGCAATGGAAATGAGTATAGCGCAGGCAAAATCCCTGCAAGCGGATTTAGTTCTCGCCACCGACCCCGATGCCGACCGCGTGGGTGTTGCAATTCCTGACGGCAAGGGCGAATATATTCTGCTTAACGGTAATCAGACAGGAGCCGTGCTTATTTACTATTTGCTCAATAAATGGCGTGCCGCCTGTAAAATCAAGGGCAAAGAGTATGTTGTAAAGACAATTGTTACAACGGAGCTTATAAAGGATATTGCGCTTAAAAGCGGTGTGGAATGTTATGATGTGCTTACGGGCTTTAAGTATATTGCCGAAACAATTTTGCTGCTCGAAGGGCAGAAAACATTTATTGGCGGCGGAGAGGAGAGTTACGGTTATCTTGCGGGCGACTTTGTGCGCGACAAAGATGCTGTGATTGCCTGTTGCCTTATTGCAGAAATGGCTGCGGACGCTGCGCAGCGCGGCGAAACTTTTATGGATATTCTTAAAGCCTTATATAAGGAGTATGGATTTTATTTGGAGGGATTATTGTCTATCACAAAGCAGGGCATTTCCGGCTTGCAGGAGATACAGCAGACAATGGCTTCGCTCCGTAGTGCACCGCCAAAAGAAATTGCGGGAAGTAAAGTAATTGAAG
Organism: Bacteroidales bacterium; assembly: GCA_031271725.1. The sequence continues at coordinate 2,234 of JAISVE010000063.1, read as the reverse complement.
TACGCGACTATGCCAAAGGATTCGGAGATTTGCCTCCGTCAGACGTGCTGCAATTTTTTACCGAAAATGGCAGCAAAGTTACTGTGCGTCCTTCGGGCACAGAGCCTAAGATAAAGTTTTATTTCGGAGTAAAGGGAGCATGGCAGGACGGCATTCCGTTTGAACAGCAGGAGGCGGCGTTGCAAGCACGTATTGATACCTTAAAGCACGCATTTGGTAAATGATTCTCTGTATAGCGGAAAAGCCGAGTGTGGGGCGGGAGATAGCACGTGTACTTGGGGCAACAACAGCACGTGGCGGATATATGGAAGGCAACGGCTATCTTGTTTCCTGGACATTTGGGCATTTATGCTGTCTGCAAGAGCCGCACGAATACGACCCGCATTGGAAACAGTGGCGGCGCGAAGTTCTGCCGATGATACCGCCGTCTTTCCGTATAAAACTTATAGAAAACGAGGGCAGCAAAAAACAATTTGCCGTTTTAGAGGAACTCGTCCGCAGGGCAGATGAAGTTGTAAATTGCGGTGATGCCGGACAAGAGGGCGAATTGATACAGCGTTGGGTGTTGCATAAGGCAGGCAATAAAAAACCTGTAAAACGTCTATGGATTTCTTCACTTACAGATGAAGCAATTCGCTCGGGTTTTAAGAAATTATATCCTTCATCAGATTTCGATAACCTTTACGCAGCAGGCTCTGCGCGGGCTATCGGCGATTGGCTGCTGGGCATGAACGCCACCCGTTTTTATACTGTACGTTATGGTGCGCAAGGACAAGTGCTCTCTATCGGGCGTGTGCAAACACCTACGCTTGCAATGCTTGTAGAGCGGCAGAAAGCGATAGACAGTTTTGTTCCGCAGGACTTTTGGGAACTTAAAACTGATTATAGAGGTGGGATATTCAGCGCTGTTAAAGGGCGTTTTTTAAGTGAAGAAGAAGCATTGAAAGCGTTGTCAGCGGTGCAAGACAGGGAATTTGAAATTACTTCGGTTGAAAAGAAAAAATCCAAAGAACATCCGCCAAAACTGTTTGACCTTACTTCATTGCAAGTAGAATGCAATAAAAAGTTTGGATTTTCTGCTGATGAAACGTTGTCCTATATTCAAAATCTTTACGAAAAGAAACTTACTACATATCCGCGTGTTGATACAACTTTTTTGCCGAATGACCAGTATCCGAAGGCTTCTTCTGTGCTTGCAGCACTTACTCCATATTCAAGTTTTACGCAAGATTTGCTTGGCTCGGGTGCGCCATTGCGGAAGTCGAATAAAGTTTTCAATGATAAAAAAATTACCGACCATCATGCGATAATTCCTACAGGCGAATGGGGAAATGCTGCGGCTTCGTTGCCTGCAAATGAAAAACGGGTGCTTGATATGGTTGTGAGGCGATATATTGCAATTTTCTATCCTGACAGCGAAGTGGCGAGTACTGTTGTACTTGGGCAGGCATTGTCTGTTCCTGAGCCGGTTGAATTTAAGGCAACGGGCAAGCAGATTTTAAGTCCTGCATGGCGGGTGTTGTTTGAGAAGCCTGCCGCTACTGCAAATGCAGTAAGCGGTAATACATCTACAGACATTGCAAACAATTCGGAAGTCAGTAATACTTCAACATCAGAAGAAAATGAAACAACTGAAAACATCTTGCCTGATTATCGCAAAGGTGAAAAAGGAGCGCATATTCCTTCGTTAAAAAAAGGAAAGACAACGCCGCCCAAACGCATGACAGAGGGAGATTTGTTGCGGGCAATGGAAACGGCAGGCAAGCAAGTAGAGAACGATGAATTAAGAGATGCGATGAAAGAAAACGGCATAGGCCGCCCTTCAACACGTGCTGCAATAATAGAAACGCTTCTGAAACGAGGTTATATAGTAAAGGATAAAAAAGCCTTGGTGCCTACGCCACTCGGTATCCAACTGATTGACACAATAAATTTTCCACTGTTAAAATCACCGGAACTTACGGGGCAATGGGAAAAGAAACTCCGTCTTATTTCTGACGGTGAGTATTCCGTTCAAACATTTATGAACGAACTGAAAGCAATGGTATCCGAAGTCGTAAAATGAAAAATTTTTCGTACCTTTGCAATCCTTTTTGAAAAAGGGAAATGGCCCCGTAGCTCAACTGAATAGAGTATTTGACTACGGATCAAAAGGTTACAGGTTTGAATCCTGTCGGGGTCACTAAAATAAAACGCCAATCGCTTAATTATAAAGCGATTGGCGTTTTTGATTT